>DASRSD010000156.1 GCA_035656635.1 Pirellulales bacterium | reverse complement strand
GCTTTGGTTCCTCGTCGATGCCGCAACTATTATCGGTGCAACACAGCGTTACCTGGCAGCAGCGAGGAATCGTCACCAGCGCCATTCAATTCTTCCGCAGCATGGGGGGCGCCATCGGCATCGGCTTGCTGGGAGTGCTATTCAACATTCTGGCCGCGCCGCAAATGCAGCAATTGCGGCAAATGGGGATTAGCCCCGCCAGTATTATGGATAAACAAAAGCGGGCCGAACTAGACCCTGCTGCCCAGCCCATCATTTTTCAGATGATTGGCTCCAGCCTGACCTGGGTCTTTTTGGCCATGGCGATCGTAGCCGTCGGGCAGGTCTGCGTTAGTTTTCTTATGGCCAGCGATGACGAGCATCCGGCCACTTCAGCCGAAATCAGCCAATTGGAAGCTCACGCCGTTTGATTTCCGGCAACGAGGGCGTTCGCTGTGATCTAAAGATACGCCTCTAAAATCTTCTGCAAGTATTCCGTTTTTTTGGGATAATTGCTGCTCGGCGGGCGACATCTCTACAAACACCGCTCGAACTGAAGATATAGCACGTTCGAGCACAAGTAAGGTCGGTGCATGCCGCAGCTTACAGCCCAACTGCTGGCGCAACTCGTCGATCGCCACGGAGCGGCGCTGAAGTTGTTTGCGCGCGGGTGGTGCAGCGTGCCTGACGATATTGTCCAGCAGGCCCTCATTGAACTGGCCGCCTGCGCCGAATTGCCGTCAAACCCAGTGGCTTGGCTGTTTACCGTGGTGCGGCGGCGCGCCATCAGCCAAGCTCGGCTCGATCGCCGGCGACGACAACACGAACAGGCCGCAGGAGCACAGTGGTTCGAATATTCGCAAACTCGACACGCCACCGCGGCAGTCGCAGCCATTGCCTTAGCGGAACTGCCGCTGGCCGATCGAGAAATTGTTATCGCCCACTTGTGGGGCCGATTGACCTTTGCCGAAATCGCCAACTTGGTCGGTACTTCAGCCAGCACCGCCCAACGACGTTTTGAAGCGGCCATCAACCGGCTGCGCACAAAATTGAATCCTGACACCACCCCCTATTTGCAAGCTGAGAGTTAAACATGCAATTTTCTCCTGACCATTTGCCGCCTGAAGTGGCGCGAATGATGGACCAACTTCATCCCGAGCCGCTGCAGATTAACCGCGACGAATTGTTTTTCCAGGCAGGCCGTGCAGCGGCGTCTTCCCGTCATACAACTCGCCATGTTTGGCCGGCGGCAGCGGCTGCGCTATTTGTCATCGGTGTAGGATTGTGCGCGGCACTGGTGTTGCAAGGCCGCACGATTGATTCTCTGCGCCTGGCATTAGCGGATAGTCCCACCGTTGGGCCGCGCGTGGCGCAAAACAATCTCGATGTCCAGCCGCAAGCGAGCCTAGCCCAATACAACGGCGATCGTTTTTTAGCCCATTCACAGCTTAATTGGTTACGCTTGGCCTCCGCTACTCCGTTGCCACCCGGCCGGCTAACTGCCATGGGCTGGGAAGAGTTGCCGCCGGAAGCGGTCCAAGCCGAATCGGCAATCGAAAGCATGTTGCCAGATTCGCCATCCAATCGCTCAGCGGAGCCCAATTCCACGCCGCACCGCCCCGCCACCTATCTGGAACTCATGCGTCAACAACGAGAGGGCTGATCCCATGTCTTTGTTCAAACTGTCCTCCGCACTTATGTTGGTGCTGGCGTCCGCTTCTAGCTCATGGGCGCAAATCAAAACCATCGAGCCCACGCAGGAATCTGGTAATCCCGAGCAGCCTACGATTTACCAAATGACGGTCAGCGCTGCGGCAGAACCCAAGCCCGCGCTGAAATATCACTTCCTCGTCCCGCCGGTCGATCAAATCCACGGCAACGCCGCCACTCTGTATTACAAATCGCTAGGGTTTGAAGGACCCGATCAAATCAATGCGGTCTGGAAATTGATGAGCGATGATGAGACTGATCATTTACTGTTCGAGGCGCCGCTCGATCAGTTTCCCAAAGACAAGGCTGCCGAAGTCACAGCCTGGCTGCAAGACGACCAAGGTTACAAAAGTTGGTTGACAAAGGCCGCCCAGTGCGATTACTGCGACTGGGAAGACCAGATTCGCGAACAGGGCATGTACACCTTGTTGCCGCTTGCTCAAAAAACTCGGGGGCTGGCCGAAGCCTTGGCGTTACGAGCGCGCTGGCTCATGGCTCAGAATAAGCCGGAAGAAGCCATCGAAATGTTGCGACTGAATTATGCACTAGGAGAAGCTTTAGGCCACGGCACCACTCTGATACATAGCCTGATCGGCATCGCCATTCAAGGTATTACCAACGAGCAAACTAGCACGCTCATTTCTCTGGACCATTCGCCGAATTTGTATTGGGCCCTGACCGATTTGGCCGTTCATCCCGTCAATATCCGACAGGCCATGTCCTACGAATCGCATTTTTGGCCGTTCACCATCCATGAACTGGCCGATCTCGATCGCCGCGCTTTAACTGCCGACGAAGCGCTGACCGTTGCCACTCAACTGCTCGAAACGCAAAGAGCATGGACCATCAGGAAACCGAAGCCGATGGATCCAAATGTGCGGCAGGCGGAATTGCTGGGTCTGGCGGTTGCTTTGTATCCGCAGGCGCGCAGTTACTTGCTCGACCACGGATACAAAGCCGAACAAATCGAAGTCATGCCCGTTCTACAAACTGTCCTGCTCATGTGGTGGAAGCAATTCGAGCTAGTTCGCGATGACACATTCAAATGGTTGACGCTATCCGATGATGAAATTCGGTTAAATCTAGCACGGATGGAAGAAGGGGTGCGCGCCGCCGAAACCCGCGGCGAAGGCGGCGTATTTACGGAAGCGCTGCCGGCTATTCAAGCGACGGTGGGCGCTCATTTCCGTCATCAGCGAAAAATCAATTTACTACGGACCGTCGAAGCGCTGCGGATGTACGCCGCCGATCACAGTCGTTGGCCGGAAAAACTAGACGATGTAACCCAGGTGCCCGTCCCGTTGGACCCCTGGACGCAAAAACCGTTCGATTACTCCGTGAAAGACGGCGTCGCAATTCTGGAAGCCCCGCGAAAGCCCAAAGCGCCTTGGCCGTTGGAAACCGACGAGCGATTCGAACTGACGCTCCGATCCGCCGACGCCAAACCCCAGCCCACCCACTTGCAGGAGAAATAACCGTGGCTAAATCGATTTTCTTGGCACTCCTGATTGGGTTCGTGCTAATCCATCGCAGTGCCCCAGCCGCCGATTCCGCGCAGCCAAGCCTCGCACCCATCGCGCCTTTTATTGGCGACCAAACGGTGTTAATCGGCAGATTCGATCTTGCCCAGCTCGATATCAATCGAACCGTCAAGCAATGGCTCACGCCATTCGTCGTCGACGACATGCAGCGCCAGATTCTTTCTGTTGTGGTCGAGCAATTCGACAGTTGGAGTAACCGTTTGAAAGCCGACGGCGTCAACCAGTTTTATGTGGTTTCGACCATCGGCCACATCCCAGGCACGCAAATGATCACCCGCTGGCAACAGAATTTCCTGGCCATGTTGTTAGCAAACACCACGTATGCCGTCATTCCCGGCGCGTCGGCTGCTTCCATTCAACAATTGCACGAGGCAATTCAAGCCAAAGCGAAACAAGTATGGCCTAACGTCGATGCAAAAATACTTCCCGATTGCCGCCAAATTCACGGCGCCGCAGTGGTCGGCATGGGTACGCTGCTGGATGAATTGCAGAATGACAAACCATCGTCCCGGCCGGAATTTGAAACGGCCTTAGCAGCCGCGGGAAATAAGCCAATTTGCGCAGCCGCTGTACCGCCGCCAATTTTCGCCCGGGCTGCTGAAGAAATTCTGCGCCTGCCGGTCGCCGGCACAAATCAGCCGGCCGGTCCTATCATCGCCAAAGGTTTTCATTGGCTGGCAGTAGGCGAGGAGCCGAATTTGGAAAAATTTAATCTCCAGCTTGTCATCCAATCGGCTTCCCCGGATGCAGCCCAAGCGCTGGCCAGCGCCATCAAAAGCGAAATCGCTGCTGCCGTCAAGCAATCGAATTCCGAGGGTACATCGCTGGCGGCTCTTGGCGCCGCGCAATTATTGTCGCTGCTGCCTGAAGCCAAGGGAGATCAATTGCGGCTGACCATCGACACCCAGCAGAACAAACTTCTTCGCGGGCTGGCTCAAACGGCATTAACCCAGGCCACGGCCGTTGCTTTTCAGCGTGAATCGCAAAACCATTTGAAAGCCATCGGACTGTCAATATTCAATGAGTACGACAAACTGCATCACTACCCCGATCGCGCTATTCGTGACAAGGACGGCAAGCCGCTGTTGAGCTGGCGCGTGGCGATTCTTCCCGAAATCGAAGAGACCGAATTGTACAAACAATTTCACCTCGACGAACCGTGGGACAGCGAGCATAATCGCCAGCTCATCGATCGCATGCCGGAGGCCTATCGCAGTCCCGACACCGCTTCGCAACACCCCGGCCGTACCCGTTATTTGGTCCCGGTGGGCGAGAACACCATCTTCCCACCCAACGGAACGGTCAACCTTAAAGACGTCACCGACGGCACTTCCAAAACCATCATGGTAGTGGAAGCCGACCCCGAGCATGCTGTCGTTTGGACTAAGCCCGACGATTTGGAAGTCGATTTAGAAAACTCCCGCCGAGGGCTCTTCAACGGCAAATTGCCCTGTAATGCCTGCTGGGCCGACGGCAGCGTTCGCAGCATCCGCAATGACGTCGATGCTAAGGTTTTGGGGGCTTTGTTTACCCGCAACGGCGGGGAAGTCATCAACGAATCCAGCTACCGGTAACCCACCTAATCCGTAAGGAATGCCCAGGCCGAAAATGCTTGCATTCTAGGGTTTGCGGATTTCTTTCCCGCCCACGCAGCCGGATTGCTCCCCGCGGGGTTAAATTCTAAGGGTGTTGCTGCGCCCGCCGCTGGCTCTTTTGGATTGCGGAATTTGCAGCCAGAAGGCAAAATAAATGAAGAGGCTGGACCCTTGTCTCTAGCTTCGGTCAAAGGAACCCGCCCGCCCGTGAAAACCCGCCTCAAATATCCCGGTCGCGTTTTTGGCCTGCTCCTAGCTTTAACGGCGGGAATGCTATCAGCCTTGCACATGGCAACGATCGTTGCCGAAGAGAAGCCGCAAGCCGCCGCCGCGCCGGCGGTCAGCGCTTCGTCGATCACCGCGACGTTGCCAACTAACAATAGCGCCGCGCGCGATTCCACTGGCAAAGCGGGCTTGTCGAAGCCACAGGTCACCGTCACCAAAAATACGCCCGCCACACTGGCCGATTTGCAAACCATTCAAGCCGGCATTCAACAAGCGGTCGAAAAAGGCGTGCCCGCCACGGTGGGCATTAACATTGGCGGCGCTTTCGGCAGCGGCGTGATTGTGACCGAAGATGGTTACGTTCTGACGGCCGGCCACGTTGTGGGTCGACCTGGACGCGACGCCAAGATTACTTTTCCCGATGGCAAGCAGGTGCACGCCAAAACCTTGGGCGTCAATCGCGACATGGATAGCGGCATGCTCAAAATTACCGAAGAGGGAAAATATCCGCACGTCGAACTCGGCCGCTCCGCGGATTTAAGGCTCGGCCAGTGGTGCGTGACGCTGGGACACCCTGGCGGATTTTTTAAGGATCGCCCGCCCGTCGTGCGTGCCGGCCGGATTTTGTATACCCGCGACGATGCCATTGGCACCGATTGCACCATTGTGGGAGGCGATTCCGGCGGTCCGCTGCTGGATACCAACGGCCGGGTAATCGGCATTCACAGTCGAATTAGCGACGGCATTACCGATAATTATCATGTGCCCATCGACACCTATCGCGATACCTGGGATCGCCTGGTCAAAGGCGATAGCTGGGGTGGCCCGCCGGCGCCCGGCGGTCCGCTGCTAGGCGTGAATGGCCAAACAATGCCGCAACCGGGCCAATCGGGATCGCCCGGTTGCAAAGTCACCGATGTGTTTCCGGATACGCCAGCCGATGCCGCCGGCCTGGCTCGAAACGATATTATTGTCGGCTTCGACGGTGAAACCGTGACCAGCATGGACAGCTTGCAAACCCACATCGCTCAACACAAAGTGGGCGATGAAATTACGCTGAGCATTTTGCGCGGCGACGAAAAGAAGGCGCTCAAAGTAAAGCTCGGCCGCCGAGAATAGCACATCATGAAGCAATTACATAAACGGTCGCTTGCCGGTTTAGCACTCGTGACGTTTTTGGCTCCGACGCCTAGCTTTGCCCAGCGCGGCGGTTGGATTAGCGGCAGCAATTTGCGCGATAGCCATGAGGTGCGGGCCGCCTTCCAAAGTGTGGTCGCCGCTAGTGACGCCGCCACGGTACGTGTCGTCTCAGGAGGCAAAGATGTCGCTTTGGGCACCGTGGTTGGTTCAGAGGGTTGGATTATCACCAAATACAGCGAGCTGCGCGACCCCGTCATCTGCCGTTTCACCAACGGCCGCCAATTACATGCCCAGGTGGTCGGTTACGATCCCGATTACGATTTGGCCATGCTCAAAGTTGATGCCACAGGCTTGAAAACCGTCGATTGGGCCAACGATGAGCACGGTCCAGCGGTGGGTCAATTGGTAGCCACGGCTTCGCCCGGCGATTTGCCCATCGCCGTCGGCGTTATCAGCGTGCCGGAGCGCAAAATTCCGGCGCACAGCGGTTGGCTCGGCATCCACTTTGGCGACGGCAACAACGCCCAAATTCTAAGAGTCCTTTCTGGCAGCCCCGCCGAACAGGCCGGACTAAAGGCGGACGACATCCTTTTAGAATTGAACGAACAAAAGGTCGCCGACAGCGCGCAATTCGTCGATCTCATTCACCGTCTGAGACCTGGTGATCAGGTGCATTTGCTCGTGAAACGGGGCGACGACCAATTGAAGTTCGCTGCCACGCTCAAGCGGGCCGAAGATGTGGGAGTTGTCAGCCGCAACGATCGCATGAATGAAATGGGAGGCGCGTTAAGCTACCGTTCATTCAGCTTCCCCAAAGTCATTCAGCACGATACGGTCCTCCGCCCTGCCGATTGCGGCGGACCGCTGGTTGATCTATCTGGCAAAGTGGTTGGCATTAACATTGCCCGGGCTGGGCGGACCGAATCTTATGCCGTTCCGGCGGACAACGTACGCAAGCTCCTTGCCGATTTGGAGAACGGCCATCTCGCGCCGCCAGAGCCGCTGCCGGGCACCAAGGAAACGAAGAGCACCAGCACTTCCTCACCGGATGACAAAAAGGATGACAAAAAGACCGACGACAAAAAAACGGCTTCTTAAAGTGCCGTATTAATTTAATCGGTTGTCTTCGGAAGGGCGTGGCCTTCTGGCTGGTTCGACATCAAACGCGTTACCATTTCGCTGAGCAATTCCAGCGGCAGGCCAACCACGTTCGATTCGCTTCCTTCGATCACATGCACCCAGCCCAGCCGGTCCTGGTAGCCGAACGCGCCGGCTTTGCCTTCCCATTGATACGATTGAAGGTATTCGTCAACCTGCACATCGGTGAGCGCATCCATCCGCAACCGCGTCACCGCCACACGGGTATCCGGCGAATGCTCGGGATAGTTCCACAAACAAACGCCGCTGAGCACTCGATGCAGCATTTCCAACATCCGCCGGGCGATGGCGATATTAGGCGGTTTACCCAGCACTTGGCCGTCGCATTCAGCCACGGTATCGCAGGCGAGAATTAATCCACGCCTCACTTTGCCGGCCACATTGGCTGCTTTCTCGTAAGCTAGGCGCGCGACCAGTTCCGCCGGGCTCTCTCGGCTGCAAACGCCGCATTCCACGTTTTCATCGGCGGGCACCACTTCGAATCGGTAGCCTGCCTCTGCCAATAACTCCCTTCTCCGCGGCGAGCGGCTGGCAAGAATCAAATGTTTAACAGGCGCCAACGTCATTCTGGAGAAAAGAAAAGGTAAGATTTAGGATAGAAACGACGTCGGAATTGCCAACAGACCAAGCGAGTTAGCAATTGCCACATCCTGCATCCTAATCTCTACTTCTCGCGTCATAAATACAGTGCTGCTCGAAATCCTGTACGAAGATAATCACTTGCTGGCCGTGGCCAAGCCGCCAGGGCTGCCAACGCAAGGCGCTGCCGCAGGCCGCAACAGCTTGTTGGTTCAGGCTAAGAATTATCTGCGACGCAAATACCATAAGCCAGGCAACATCTATTTGGGAGTGGTTAGTCGGTTAGATTTGCCCACGAGCGGCGTGGTGTTGTTTGCTCGCACGTCGAAAGCCGCCGCCCGGCTAAGTCAACAATTTCGCAACCGCCACGTAGAGAAAACTTATTGGGCCGTGGTGGAAGGGGCAATGGATCCACCCGCTGCAGAGTGTACCGATTGGCTGGCCAAGGACGAGCGCAATCAGCGAATGGTCATTGTTTCCAAACCCGGTAACGACAGCATTCCCAAAAACCGCGTAAAATCCGCTGCCCAGGCGCAGGAAGCCCGGCTGCAATACCGCCGAGTGAAAGCGTTGCCTCAAGCCAGTTTGCTGGAAATCATGCTAGAAACAGGACGCAAACATCAAATTCGGGTACAATTGGCTGCTCGGGGATATCCCATCATCGGCGATCGAAAGTATGGATCGCGTCGCGTCTTTGCCGACGGAATTGCACTGCACTGCCGGCGGCTTGTGGTTGAACATCCTGTCAAAAAAACACCACTGGAATTGATTGCCCCGCCGCCGAAGGCGTGGAAACAATTTGCAAAGTGACGAAAGCGATGGCGTGCTCCTATTCACGCGCTCTGCCAGCGGAAAACAAGCGGACGAATAAAAACAGTGGAAGGTAAAAAGAAAAATTTTCGCACGTCTGTTCTTACCAGCGGCCTGGTCACTCCGGCCGAGCTGGATCAGGTCATTGTTGCGCTATGGACCGAACGCAGCCGCGGACGCAGCAACACGCAAGTCGAAATCTCGGAAAAAGAACTTGCCGACCGGCTGGTAAAGGAAGGCAAGCTCACCGCTTATCAAGCCAAGCAATTGCTGGCGAACTTAACCAAGCTCAAGCTCGGTCAGTATCGCATTTTGGAACCGATCGGCCATGGCGGCATGGGGGAAGTATTCAAGGCCGAGCATGAATTCATGGGCCGCATCGTCGCCGTGAAGGTGCTTCCCAAAAGCAAGGCCACGCCCGCCGCCACGGCAAGTTTCATCCACGAAATTCGTTCGTTGGCTCGCTTGCAGCACGTGAATTTAGTGCAGGCTTATGATGCCGGCCGCGATGGCAACGTTTACTATTTGGTCACCGAGTATGTCCCCGCCGCCGATTTGCGAAAATACGTTCGTCTGCACGGGCCATTAAGCATGAAGGCCGCCGCAACCATCATTACGCAAGCGGCCAAAGGGCTAGGACACGCCCACGAGCAGGGATTGATTCACCGCGACGTGAAGCCGGGGAATTTACTTGTCACCCCCGATGGCATTACAAAAGTTTCTGATTTGGGCCTGGCCGCCTGGCTGAACGATACCGAAGCTGATCCGCGGGCCGGAAAAATCGTGGGCACAGCCGATTATTTGTCGCCGGAGCAAATCCTCACCCCACGGCAAGTGACGGCCGCCAGCGACATCTATTCGCTCGGCTGCACACTGTATTATTCGGTTACCGGCAAAGTGCCCTACACAGGCGGTGGCACCCGAGACAAAACGCGGCGGCACTTGGAAGATATGCCGCTGCATCCGCGGCGATTGAATCTCGATTTGAGCGACCCGTTTGTCGACATCATCGCCGCCATGATGGATAAGAACGTGGCGCAGCGCGTGCAAACTGCCGCCGAAGTAGTCCGCCGCCTGACGCCCTGGGCGGAAGATCGTGTGGATGCCCCGCTTCAGGAATCGCCGATCGAGCGTGACTCGCTGCCGTTCAGCTCAAGAATTCCCCTGGCCGACGATTCCGACGGCGGCGAGCAATTTGCCGCACTGCCGGAAACCGACTGGCAGTTCGAGGAGAGCCTCAGCCACGGCTCGCAAGCCACGGAGCCGTTTGCAGCCATTACCGAGGAAACCATTCCCGACAAATCCGACAACTGGCTAGCGCCACCGAAACGCCGATGGTCGCAAGATTGGCTGCTATATTCTGCCGCCAGCCTGGCAATTTTGGTGCTGCTGCTGGTGCTCAGCCACTTGATTTTCAAGTGGTAGCCGCGCATTTCATCTCGTTGCCGCGACTTGTTTTTATCTTATTCGTCAGCCTGCAAACTCCGGCCGGCGGCGGCAAAGTTGGCTCTGCAGACGCTGCACAATGGAGCTGTGCATTTGGCTGACGCGGCTTTCGGAAAGATCGAGCGTGGCGCCGATCTCCTTCATCGTCAGCTCTTCGTAGTAATACAGAATGATGATCAGCCGTTCGTTGCGGTTCAGGCCTTTCGTCACTAGCCGCATCAGGTCGGTTTTCTGAATCCGCCGCGTCGGATCTTCGCCGCGCTTATCTTCCAAAATGTCGATTTCGCGCACGTCTTTGTAGCTGTCGGTTTCGTACCATTTTTTGTTCAGGCTGATGAGGTTAACGGCGTTGGCCTCCAGCATCATTTTTTCCAGCTCGGGCACTGAAATCTGCATGTGCCCAGACATTTCAATTTCGCTGGGGGTGCGGCCTAATTTGGCTTCCAGTGTTTTCATGGCCTCGTTCAATTTACTGGCCTTGGAGCGAACCAAGCGTGGCACCCAGTCCATGGTTCGCAGCTCGTCGAGCATGGCCCCGCGAATTCGCGGCACGCAATAGGTTTCGAATTTTACGCCGCGCGACAAATCAAACGCGTCGATGGCATCCATCAGGCCGAACACGCCGGCCGAGACCAGATCGTCCAATTCCACGCCTTCGGGCAGCCGGGCCCAAATGCGCTCGCCGTTGTACTTCACCAGCGGCAGGTATTGCTCCACCAAGCGGTTGCGCAAATCCTGACTGGAAGTATCCTCTTTGAATTTCAGCCACAATTCCTGGATGTCGTCCTGCGCTACGGCCGTTGCCATGCCATCCTCCATGATGTATCCGAAGCTCGCTATACCGCTGTCGAATCCTTGACAGCGGCTCACCGCGAGCAGATTCTGTTCACTGCGAAACTAACCAACCCAAAATAAATGATTCGATGTGTTTTCCAGGCTTGCGCGGGCGAAGGCTATTCGATCATCATTTTTGCCGCGCTGCGGTCGAAGGTTTAACGTTTGATGCCGGCTTCGCGCCCAGTTCTGCGTTCAGTTGACTGCGTAGGGAGTCGTCAATCATTCGTTCCGCCAGCCATCCGGTGATTCCGCCTACGACGGCAAACGCAAATAGCGCCGCAATCGCTTGGCTCAGGACCGAATCCCACGCTCCGCCTGCGACCATGCCGCGAGCCAAAATCGCGGCGAAGGCCAACATTCCCAACACAGCGGCGTAGCGGCGACCCATCGCGCCCACCTCGAATTACCACCCGTCCACTTTGCGTAACCGCCAAACCTTGACAGCACATTGCCTGGGGACGGTCTGTCTGATAATCGGTCGCTTGCCGCTTGGAATTCAGTTTTTCTAAGTTTGCTCCCACGGATTTAAAAAACGGTTTGCTCAATGTCCACCAAGCGCACATGCAAATTCGTGTTGATCCTGCTAGCAGTAGTCCAAATCACTCAGATCAATTCCCCGATCCAACGGCGCCGTCGATTGCAGCCACGGGCCTAACACGGGCGCGTCAACCGACGCCTTCAACTCCCAACACCGACGACCACTGAAAAAACCCAGCATTCTTCCTCGCACTTCGCGCGTGCGCAAGATCACGGCATCAGGACCCAAATCATGCCGGATCATTTGCAGTGCCGCGTACACCGACTCAGCACGATAAGTTTTGATGTGCATAGGAGCTGGGTGTTGTGTGTTTAGTGTCTGGTGCCTGGTTCTGCCTGCTGTTTCTGCCTTCTGCCTTCTGCCTTCTGC
>DASRSD010000155.1 GCA_035656635.1 Pirellulales bacterium | reverse complement strand
TTCCGCATGGTTGCCTCCTGCCGGAAACCGGCATTACGATGCGGCAGATTCGATCGACCCACGAAATTCTCTGTACCCCACGATCATCCCTATCCGCCCGAATTCTACCAAACCTCAGGGGGATTTGTCACGTAAATTTTTAGCGGAAGTGGGTCAGCTTAATGTAAGGCAATTTGGAGCGGCCGCGGTCGCAGGCATCCTTACCCCCGCCGTGGCCGACCGGGCTAAGCTCGGGAGCGCGACCGACGATCGCGGCTTTATAGAATAAATTATTCCTGCACGCGCAAACGCACGCTGAAGGGCTTCGTAGTGCGAAGCTTGTCAATCGTTTCAATGGCCGAAAGCACGTCCCCTTCGGCGGCGGAATGGGTCATAATCACCAGCGGCAGGAAGCCGTCTTCGGTCCGTTTGTCGTCGTGCTGAATGACGGAAGCGATGGAAATTTTGTTCTTGCCCAGCACGCCGGCAATCTCGGCCAGCACGCCCGGCTGATCGGCCGCCATAAAGCGTAGATAAAACTTGCCCATCGATTTCGCCGGATCCAGCGGCCGCGCGGCGGAAGCCTGATCGGTCCACAGCTCTAAATTGCGGAACGTAATTTGAGCGCGGCCCACGACCATGTCGATCATGTCGGCCACCACGGCCGAAGCGGTGGGCATTTGGCCGGCGCCTTGACCGTGAAACATTAGCGGGCCCACGGCATCGCCCACCACGCTAATGGCGTTGAACGCTCCGCGAACTTCGGCCAGCGGCGCGCCGATTTTCACTAGCGTGGGGGAAACCTGCAAATTCACTCCCCCGGCGGCCAATTGGGCCATCGCCACCAATTTGATTCGATAGCCCAATTCCTTGGCGTATCGCAAATCGGCGGCATCCAGCCCGTCGATGCCGCGGCGCGGAATATCGCGCCAATTCACACGGGCGCCAAACGCCAAGTGGGCTAAAATGGCCAGCTTTTGCGTGGCGTCGGAGCCGTCGACATCCAGCGTTGGATCGGCCTCGGCATAACCTAGCCGCTGCGCTTCTTTCACGGCGGCGGAATAATCTGCCCCCTGCTCTTCCATTTGCGTGAGGATGAAATTGCTGGTGCCGTTGAGAATGCCGCGGAGCGATTGAATTTGATTGGCCGACAAGCACTGGCTGATGTTGGCGATGATGGGAATGCCGCCGGCCACGGCCGCTTCGAACGCAATGCACAAATCCAGTGCGCGGGCCCGATCGAACAATTCCGGCCCATGTTCGGCCAAGAGGGCTTTGTTGGCGGTGACCACGTCTTTGCCGTTTTCCAGCAGCTCCAGCATAATTTGCCGCGCCGGCTCCAGCCCGCCCACCAAATGCGCGACGACCTTAATTTCCGGATTGTGGGTAATGGCCTGCAAATCGCTCGACAGCACGCCGGAGGGCAAGTGCAAATCGCGAGGTTTTTCTTCATCGCGCACCACGACCGATTCCAGCACAAGCTGCCGGCCGGAGTGACGCGCAGCCCGTTCGCCATGCTCGACCAGCAGCCGAGCCACGCCGGTGCCGACAGTGCCCATGCCGACAATGGCAACTTTGATTTGGTCCATGGTGATTAGCGATTAGCAACTAGCGGTTAGCAGGAGCAGAGCAATTAGCGACTAGCGATTAGCAATTCAAGCCGCCATAGAAAGGATAGAACACGCCATGCTAGAATGCGGCTCGCAACACGGTCAAGCGGGCAAATCAAAGGTGTATAGTGACACCATCGGACGTTCTGCGAATTATAGAGCACAAAATTGGTTCGGACTGGCAACGTACGAATGCACATGGCTGTGAATTTAAGAGATGTTTGGTCGAGCCCTACCTTGCGGAATTTCAGACTTGTGGAGCTTCAGACGCAACGAAACGAGTAACCTTATGGATTGTATTGGAGGAACGCCCGGATACGCAGGGCGGTTATCAGATCGTATTTGACGAGGCGTCTGCGCAGTTTGGATTTGCAACAACTGACGTTCGGAGTGGTCGAATCTATCTTGGCGCGTACGGCGATTTCCTAACGACTTTTGACGCAATGTGACTGATAGGTTTAAAATGGAAACCGCAGCCCTCGATTTTTTCAAAAAAATTCTGGAAACGCCCAGCCCTTCGGGTTATGAGCGGCTGGTGCAGTAACAATGGATGTTATAGCGGTTTGTGTTGTCCGGATGCTTGGTTCCGTGATAGAATTGGGTTGAAAGGCGACCTATTTTATGTCGATTGCCGAACCGATCACCGAATGGGATATTCTGAACCGCATTGTTCGGTCGGACCATTCCGAATGGCCGACTGAGTTGGCCGAAGCTATTCTGCGGATCGAAATTCCCAAAGAAGATCGACAGCGAGTGCATGAGTTGCTTGTGAAAAATCAGAACGACGAACTGACCGCCAGCGAGAAACGGACGCTGGAAAGTTACCGCAACGTGTCCGTATTGTTGGACATTGTTCGATCGAAAGCCCGGATGGCGACGCGAAAAACGAGTGGCCAGGAATAATTGAGATGCGCGAGGCTCTCAAACGGCTCGTGTGGGAGCGCGCTGGCAACCGCTGTGAATACTGTCATTTTCCTGCGGCTCAAGCAACATTTGGATTTGAAATCGATCACATTATCGCCCGGAAACACCAAGGCGCGTCGAACGAGGATAATTTGGCGCTTTCGTGCGTCTACTGCAACCTGGCTAAAGGAAGCGATATTGCCAGCGTTGATCCGGTTAGCGGAGAATTGATTCGTCTGTTCCATCCGCGGTTGGATGTGTGGTCGGAACATTTTCAATGGAACGGCACGTTGGTGCTTGGTAAGACTGCAATTGGCCGAACTACAATTCGGTTGCTGGAGATGAATCAGCCCGACTTGCTTTGGCTGCGTGAGGTGCTGTCAATCGAAGGAACTTTTGATTTCCAATAAATAACTATGGACACTGCCGCTCTCGATTTCTTCAAAAAAATCCTGGAAACGCCCAGCCCTTCGGGTTATGAGCGGCCGGTGCAGGATGTGGTTCGCCAGTATGTCGGCGATTTTGCCGACAGGGTAACCACCGATTTGCACGGCAATGTGATTGCGGTGAAAAACCCGGACGCCCCATTGCGGGTAATGCTGGCCGGGCATTGCGATCAAATTGGCATGCTGGTGCAGCACATCGACAGCGAGGGCTTTTTATATGTGAACACCATTGGCGGGTGGGATCCGCAGCAGTTGGTCGGCCAGCGGATGACCGTGTGGGCTGCCGGCGGGCCGATTGCCGGAGTGATTTCCCGAAAAGCCATTCACTTGCTGACCGAGGAGGAGCGGAAGCAAGTCGTCAAGCTGAAAGACATGTGGCTGGACATTGGCGCAAAAGATAAGGCCGAAGTCGAGGGGTTGGTTTCGATCGGCGATCCGGTCACGCTGCAATTGGGCTATCAGGAAATGCGCAACCACTGTGCCAACGCCCCGGCCATGGACGACAAAACCGGCCTGTGGGTGTGCCTGGAAGCCCTGCGGCGGGCCAGCCAGAAAAAGCTCCATTGTGCGCTGTTTGCCGTCTCCACCGTGCAAGAAGAAATCGGTTTGCGCGGCGCCCAAACCAGCGCCTACGGCATTAATCCGCAAGTGGGAATTGCCGTCGACGTAACGCACGCCACCGATTGCCCGACGGTGGAAAAAAAACAGGAAGGAGACGTGGCCCTGGGCAAAGGGCCGGTGATTTATCGCGGGCCGAACATGAATCCGCGCGTGGTGGAGCGGTTGGTGCAGGCTGCCAAGGCCAGTGAAATTCCCTATCAACTGGCCGCCAGCGGACGGGCCACCGGAACCGACGCCAACACCATCCAAATTTCCAGGGCCGGCGTAGCGGCCGGCCTGGTAAGTATTCCGAACCGCTACATGCACAGCGCCGTGGAAACGATTTCGCTGGAAGACATTGACCACGCGGCCGACCTGTTGGCGAACTTTGCAGCCGGACTGACCGGCATCGAAGATTTCACGCCGTGAGCGGAGCAGTGGACGGTGGGGCAGTGGTCAAGAGAGTGGCGGGGAAGCGCGAGGCCTGTCAGATTGGCACGGCTGCCTGTAAGCGGCAGTACTCGATTGCCGCTTGGTTGCGGAATCGTTTTTCGCAACTTCCTGCCAAACAATGCCTTGCGGCAATTGGGCCCGGCATGGCACGACGGTTGCTTTTCCAGGGGCCGTTTCAGACTCCGTCTGCCAAATGGGGTCGGAGTGTAGGCACAGCCGGTGCCTAAATGCCTAAGTTCCTGGTTTGCTGCGTGGGCAGGAACCTGGGCATATCGACACCTAGAAACAAGACGCCAGACCAAAACATCAATAACCAGGAGGATTTTCGCTGTGGCAAAACAAATGTTGTTTGACGACGAGGCACGTTTGCCGCTGGCAGCCGGGGTAAACAAACTGGCCAAGGCGGTGCGCAGCACGTTGGGGCCTCGCGGGCGGAACGCCGTGCTCGACAAGGGCTGGGGCTCTCCCAAAATTACCAAAGACGGCGTGACCGTGGCGGAAGATATTGAGCTGGATGATCCGTATGAAAATCTGGGCGCCAAATTAGTCAAAGAAGCCGCCAGCAAAACTAACGACGTTGCCGGCGACGGCACCACCACGGCCACGGTGCTGGCCGAAGCCATTTATAAGGAAGGCTTGCGCATGATTGCAGCAGGCGCCGATCCGATGGCCCTGTCGCGCGGAATTTCCAAGGGCACGGAAATCGTGTTTGAAGCCATTAAGAAAATGGCCTCTCCCATTGACGAAAAGAATCGGAAGGAAATTGAGCAAATTGCCACCATTGCCGGAAACAACGATCCGTCGATTGGCAAAGTTCTTTCCGACGCCTTCATGAAAGTTGGCAAAGATGGCGTCATTACTGTCGATGAAGGCAAGCAAAGCGAAACCACGGTCGACGTGGTGGAAGGCATGCAGTTTGATCGCGGTTATTTGTCTCCTCACTTTGTCACCAACGCCGACGAGCAAGTAGTCGAATTGGAAAATTGCTACGTGCTGGTTTACGAGGAAAAAATTAGTAGCGCCAAAAATTTGGTCCCCCTGTTGGAAGCGATCAGCAAGGCCAACAAGCCGCTGCTGATTATCGCCGAAGATGTGGAGGGAGAAGCGCTGGCCACGCTGGTCGTGAATAAGCTCCGCGGCATTCTAAGCGTGTGTGCCGTAAAAGCTCCCGGCTACGGCGACCGCCGCAAAGCCATGCTGGGCGACATTGCCACCCTAACCGGCGGCCAGGCTATTTTCAAAGACCTGGGCATTCAGCTCGATTCGGTCAAGCTGACCGATTTGGGCCGGACGAAAAAGGTGATTATTGACAGCGAAAACACCACCATTGTCGACGGCGCCGGAAAGAAAGACGCCATCGACGGGCGCGTGGAGCAAATTCGGCACGAAATCGAAGTGACCGATAGCGATTACGATCGCGAAAAGCTTCAGGAGCGCCTGGCCAAGCTTGCCGGCGGCGTGGCCCAAATTCACTGCGGGGCCGCGACCGAAACCGAAATGAAGGAACGCAAGTTTTTGCTGGAAGACGCCCAGGCTGCGACCAAGGCGGCACTGGAAGAAGGCATTGTGCCCGGCGGCGGCGTGGCGTTGCTCCGCTGCGAAAAGGCGCTCGACAAGCACGGCCTGAAAGGGGACGAAGCCCTGGGCGCGCAAATTGTGAAGAATGTACTCGACTGGCCGCTGCGCTGCATCGCCGATAACGCGGGCGTCGACGGCGCGGTGGTGGTCAATCGCGTGCGGCAAATGAAGGGCAAGAACGATGGTTACGATGCTGACAAGGATGAGTACACCGACCTGGTTGCCCGCGGCATTATCGATCCGGCCAAAGTGGTGCGCATCGCTCTGCAAAACGCCGCCAGCGTGGCCAGTTTGTTGTTGACCACCTCGGCCGTGGTGACCGACCTGCCCAAGGATGAAGAAGAAGCCGGCGGCCATGGCCACGACCATGATCACGGTATGGGAGGCATGGGCGGAATGGGCGGAGGCATGGGAGGGATGGGTGGCATGATGTAAAGCAAAAGCTGCGGCTGGCAGTGGGCAGCAAGCTGTTTAGCGTCGCCGGCCACGGCGACTTTGATTCAGAATTCAATAACCATCAATTTCAATTCAATTCGCAATTAAAGGAAACCAAATTATGGCCAAAACTAAACTTCGTCCGCTGGATGATCGCGTGGTGGTAAAGCCGGTTGAAGCTGAGGAGCGCACCGCCGGCGGCATTGTGCTACCAGATACCGCCAAGGAAAAACCGCAGCGCGGCAAAGTGGTGTCGATTGGCCCGGGCAAGCTCCTGGAAAACGGCCATCGCGGCACGCTTTCGGTTTCGATTGGCGATGAAGTGATTTACGGAAAGTACTCCGGCACCGACATCGAGCTGGAAGGGGACGACGTGAAAATTCTTCGCGAGACCGATATTTTGGCCAAAGTGCTGAATTAGCTGGCGGGCGGACGGCCGCAGGCAAGTAGGAAGACAACAGTACACAAATCATTTGACATCGAAATTTAGAAATCAGGAAACCAAACGTGGCTGCTAAACAATTGCTGTTTGAAGATCAGGCCCGGGCGAAAATGCTCAAGGGCGTGGAAAAGCTTGCCGATGCCGTGGCCGTAACCATGGGTCCGACGGGGCGCAACGTAATCATTTCGAAATCGTTCGGCGGCCCGACCGTCACCAAAGACGGCGTGACGGTGAGCAAGGAAGTCGATTTGGAAGACCGCTTCGAAAACATGGGCGCCAAACTGGTGAACGAAGTGGCCAGCAAAACTTCCGACGTGGCCGGCGACGGCACCACCACCGCCACGGTTTTGGCCCGCGCAATTTTCAAAGAAGGCTGCAGAGTAATTGCCGCCGGCAGCAACCCCATGGCGGTGCGCCGCGGCATTGATAAGGCGACCGATGCCGCCGTGGAGCATTTGAAATCGATGGCCAAGCCGGTTTCAGGCAAGGCGGAAATTACTCAGGTCGGCGCCATCAGCGCCAATAGCGATAAGGAAATTGGCAATTTGCTGGCCGACGCGCTGGAAAAAGTGGGCAAAGATGGCGTGATTACCGTGGAAGAAGGCAAGAGCATGGAAACCACGGTGAAATTTGTGGACGGCATGCAATTCGACAAGGGCTTCATTTCGCCGTACTTCATCACTCGCCCGACCGAAATGGATTGCTTCCTGGAAGACGCGCTGATTTTGATTCACGAAAAGAAAATCAGCAACCTGCGCGAGCTCGTGCCGATTTTGGAAAAGGTGGCGCAATCGAGCAAGCCGCTATTGATTATCGCCGAGGATGTCGATGGCGAAGCGCTTACGGCCCTGGTGGTGAATCGGTTGCGCGGCGTGCTGAATGTGTGCGCGGTAAAGGCGCCGGGCTTCGGCGATCGCCGCAAGGCCATGCTGCAAGATATTGCCATTGTGACGGCCGGCACATTAATTAGCGAAGATTTAGGCCTTAAGCTGGAAAGCCTGGAGCTGAATCAGCTGGGCCGGGCCAAGAAAATTACCGTCGACAAGAACAACACCACCATTGTCGAAGGAGCCGGCAAGCGGGCCGATATTCAAAACCGCATTCAGCAAATTCGCAATCAAGTTGAAAACACGGAAAGCGATTACGACAAGGAAAAGTATCAGGAACGCCTGGCCAAGCTGACCGGCGGCGTGGCAATTATTTCCGTCGGCGCCGGCACCGAAGCCGAAATGAAGCAGAAAAAAGCCCGCGTGGAAGATGCCTTGCACGCCACTCGGGCGGCTGTGGAGGAAGGCATTTTGCCCGGCGGCGGCGTGGCACTGCTGCGCTGCCATGATGCCGTGGAGAAAATTCGCGGCTCGGCCAAGGGAGACGAAAAGATTGGCATCGACATTGTGTTGCACGCCATTGCGGCTCCCATGCGGCAAATTGCCGATAACTGCGGCATTGATGGCTCGGTGGTGGTCGACGAAGTTGGCGAAAAGCCGACGAACACCGGCTACGACGCCAACCGACAAGAATATGTCGACATGGTGAAGGCCGGCATTATTGACCCGCTGAAGGTGGTTCGCTCCGCTTTGGCGAATGCGGCCAGCATTGCCGGATTGATGCTGACAACCGAAGCCCTGGTCACGAATTTGGAAGACGACGATAAAAAGCAACGCGCCCCGGAAGGCGTCATTCGGTAAGCGGCTGGCAGCAGGCAGTAGGCGGCTTGCAGCGAGCCAGAAACGGCGCCGGTTACGCGAATATATCGAATGCTGAAGTCGAGTTCGGGCCGCTTCGCAAGCAATCGAGGCGGCCCGCTTGCTTCACGGTGCTGTGGCCTGGAAAACGGCGCTCACCGCTGGCACAAAATGACGTACAATTTTCGAGACTGATTGGCAACTGTTCGATTTCATCACCGCCATGGCAACGATGGCAAATAAGCGCGATTATTACGAGGTGCTGGGGGTTGGGCGAACCGCCGCGCAAAAGGAAATTGCCGACGCCTATCGCAAGCTGGCGCTGCAATATCATCCCGATCGCAACCCCAACAACGAAGAGGCGGTCGTCAAGTTCAAAGAATCGGCGGAAGCATTTGAAGTGCTTTCCGACGATGACAAGCGCTCGCGCTACGATCAGTACGGCCATGCCGGCGTGGAAGGCGGCGTGCACCACTTTACCGACGTCAACGATATTTTCGAGGCCTTCGGCGATATTTTCGGCGGCGGCATTTTTGGCGATTTGTTTGGTGCGCGGCGCGGCGGCGGCCGGCGGCCACGCAAAGGGGACGATGTCGCTTGTGAGTTAACCATCGATTTATTTGAAGCCGCCCGCGGCGTTACGAAAACCATCGAATTCGACCGGCACGAGCCGTGCATCGAATGCCGCGGCACCGGATCAAAGCCCGGCACCAAGCCGGAGCAATGCCGTTACTGCGGCGGGCGTGGCCAGGTGGTGCAGGCCAGCGGAATTTTCCGCGTCCAAACCACGTGCCCGGCCTGTCAGGGGGCGGGGCAACTCATCAAAGACCCCTGCCCCAAGTGTCACGGGGCGGCCTTCACGGTGAAGCATATCTTTCGCGAAGTGAAAATTCCCGGCGGCGTCGATCATCACATGCGCGTGCGCTTGGCGGGCGAAGGAGAACCCAGCCCCAACGGCGGGCCGCCGGGAGATTGCTTCTGCGTCATTAATTTGAAGCCGCACCCATTGTTCGAGCGTGATGGGCAAGATTTGATTTGCCGTGTGCCCATTAGTTATGCTCAAGCAACGCTGGGGGCTAAAATAAAAGTGCCCACGCTGGAAGGGCCGGAAGATTTCGAAATTGCCGCGGGCACGCAGCCTGGGCAAGTGGTGAAAATGCGGCGTCGGGGCATGCCCGATCCGCGCGGCGGCAGCAAAGGTGATTTGCTCGTGGTCATTCAGTTGGAAGTGCCAAAATCACTTTCGGTGAGGCAGGAAAAGCTGCTCCGCGATTTGGCGACCGAGGAAAAAACCAATGTCAGTCCGCATCGCAAGTCCTTCATGGAAAAATTGAAAGATTATTTTGTTCCACCGGCGGAAACAGAACGGACGGAGAAAAAACGTGGCTAAGCCAGACCCAGACACCCATGCCGCACAAAACGCCAGGCAGCGCGCCGCGGCCGAAGACGTCGATCAAAGTGCAACCGGTGACGACGCCGTGCCCGAGCTCACCTCGGACCAGGAAATGGACGTGGTTCGCGCCGATTTGTCCGAAGCGCGCGATAAAATGCTCCGCGCTCAGGCCGAATTAGATAACTACCGCAAGCGCGCCCGGCGGGAATTGGACGACGAGCGCCGCTACGCCGAAATCAATCTGCTGCGCGATTTGCTGCCGGTGCTGGACAACATTCATCGGGCGGTCGACGCCGCGGAAAAAAAAGCCGACCCGGCGGCGCTATTGTCCGGCTTCAAAATGGTCCGCCAGCAATTGGAAGGACTGTTGGAGCAGCACCATTGCAAGACCATTGAAGCCGTCGGCGAAGCGTTTGATCCGGCGCAGCATAATGCCGTCATGCAACAGGCCAAGCCGGATAAACCGGAGAATACAGTTCTGGACGTGGTGCAAACCGGTTACCATTTGTACGACCGCGTGGTGCGGCCGGCACAAGTCATTGTGTCCAAGAAAGAGTAGGCGGCGGGCGGTATGCAGTACGCGGTAGGCGGATGGCAGCCGGCAGTAAGCTTGAGCGTTGACTCTAACTTCTGAATCCTGAACTCTGAATCCTGACCCCTACCCGCATGCCCACCTACGATTACGTCTGCGACGCTTGCCATCACGAGTTCGAGGAATTTCAATCGATCACGGCTTCGCGCCTGCGCAAGTGTCCTAAGTGCGGCAAGAAGAAGCTGCGCCGCTTGATCGGCACCGGCGCCGCCATCATGTTCAAGGGCTCCGGCTTTTATCAGACCGATTACCGCAGCGACTCCTACAAAAAACGGGCCGAGGCAGATAAGCCCACGCCCACAGCCGGCGAAGGCAAAGGCGAGGGCAAGTCGGAAAGCAAATCAGAAACAAAGTCGGAAACAAAAACCGATACGAAAACTGCTGCCGATTCGTCCAACAGCAAATCTGAAAGCAAGAAATCAACCGGCAAGCGTAAATCGTAATTGCGTGGATTCAGATCGCGCGGCCGTCGGGTGGCTGGGGTCGCGGGCACCGTCCGCCAAAGGCGGATGGTCGGTGAGCCCCCAGCGGATTGCATTCCGGGGGCTCGGCGGCCTCGACCCCGGGCATCCATTCGTCTTTAATTCAAATTAGGCGTCGACCGGATTTAGCGGCCGGAGTCTACAAAGCGTGCGAGCCATGCAACTCATCTTCTCAGCCGCGGTTGTGCTGTTGATGTTCGTGGGTCTTCCTGTGTGGCTCTTGGTGTCGCTGCGCAAAAGGTCGATGGGGGAAATCATGTTCGGCGATCAAAATCATCGCCAGGCCAGATCGGGCCTGAGCAACGCACTACAGGAATTGGGCCGGCTGGTCGCCAAGCCGTCCATTGAGTATAGAATTGAGGCGGAAGATCCCGACAAGCTTGTCGAGGATGAAAAAGGCGGAGATTAGGCGATTTTGCCGCCGCGTATTTTACTTTCACCGGCTGCCATGCTTTTTATTCGCTGTCCAATTTGCAATCAGGAATTCGACCCAGAGCGATCGACCGCGTTGCCGTTTTGCAGCGATCGCTGTAAGCGAATTGACCTGGGCCGCTGGCTTGACGAGCGTTATGCACTGCCCATCGAGCGGCCGGAAGATGACGAAAACGCCCGTCCGCCCGCCGATGAAGAATAATCCATCACGGGACAGATAGTCACGCCTTTCCGCTAACGCTCTCCAGCCAGCCGTTATTGCGTATTGCGGCTCGGTTCGTATAATGCTCGTCAACCCACTTTCTCCATCTTCTCTGGAAGGAACTTAGCATGGCGGAGGAGCAAACTCGGATTCGCCAAATTTCTTGGATGGAAATTTTTCCTTGGCTGGGGTTAGTTCGAGCTGTCCGGTTGGCATTCGCCCCCCGCATGTTGATTTTGGCTGCCATTGGCCTGGCGGCGACGAACGCCGGCTGGGCATTGATGGGGACAATTTTTTCGGGCACGGAAGACCAAAGCTTGGTCGAAGCTCGAACGGCAATCAATACGTTTCGAGAGCTGCCGGAAATGCCTTCTCGAATTCAACTTCCGCCAGTCAGCATTAGCGTGCTTGATCCTGCCAATAGCAGCGCCCAATTCCCGTGGAAGGAGCTGCGATATCCTTTTGCTCAATTGTTTGAATGGGACGTAACGGTTGCCTCGTTCACCTATTTGCTGTTGTGCGGTATTTGGGCGCTGTTAGTGTGGGCGCTGTTTGGCGGCGCAATTTCGCGCGGAGCGGCGGTGTGGTTCGCGCGGGAAGATCGATTGAGCTTTCGCCGGCTGTTGCTGTGGGGTGTTAAAAAATGGCCGGCCTATTTCGGAGGGCCGATTTTTCCCTTGCTTGGGGTTTTAATCGCCGTAATTCCCATTGCCATTTTGTGCCTGCTGCTTAAGGCATCGATCGGCGTGCTGGTGGTGGGAATCATTTGGCCGGTCGTGCTGCTGTGCGGGTTATTCTTAGCCATCTTGCTGGTTGGCTTGCTGTTCGGTTGGCCGCTCATGTGGCCCACGGTAAGCGCGGAAGGAACCGACAGCTTTGACGCCCTGAGCCGGTCGTATTCCTATACCTATCAGCGGCCGGTGCACTATTTGTTTTACGCTGCCGTGGCGGGCATTTTAGGAATGCTGGCCTGGGTAGTGGTGTTGATCTTCGCCAAAGGGGTGATCGAGTACAGTTATTGGGCGGCGAGTTGGGGCAGCGGCGGCGAACGCATTCAACAAATCCGGCAGATTGCAGAGGCTCCGCCTCCGTTCGAACTGCCTGGCGCGATTCCGGCGATGACCGTTCCTCCCCCGCCGGAGCCTACCGGCATGTTGGAGATGGGCAGCCACGCCATTGGGTTTTGGGTGCGCGTGGTGAAGTATTTGGCCGTGGCGTACTTGTTCAGCTATTTCTGGTGTGCCGCCACGTTCATTTATTTCTTGCTGCGGCAAGCCGTCGATGCCACCGAACTGGATGAAGTAGCCGTAGAAGAAGAAGCGGAGCTCCACAGCCTGCCCGCCTTAGCCAACGAGCCGGGCGGACCGCCGCAAGTGGGAGGTGCGCCCGCTTAAGCGTTGGCTAGGGTTGCTCGCTGGAGGACCGTATTTGCGCTAGCAAACTTTGCATTTGCGCATCGAACTGGCCGCGAGTAAGCACAAAATTGCAGCCGGCTGCTTGGGCGGCGGCCAATTTTGCTTCGTGCACGTGGGGACCGAACGCAATTATTGCGCGGGGCGGAATCGGCAGAGCTTTCAAGCACGGCACGAGAGTGGCCGGATCGACCTGTGGAGTGTTAAGGTCCAAGATGACGACGACCGCCGCCTCGGTGGTCATTTTTTCCAATAGCGCGTCGGCGGTCGCTGCTGTGAACATTTGCCAGCCCAACTGCTGGGCCACGCCGGCAACACGGGACGGAAATACCAAATCGCTAGTGAGAAAGGCAATGGACATGGCAGATGATCTCAAACCGGGGACACGGGGTGGGGACAGCCCGGCTCCGCGTTCACACAGACAATCGAACCCGACGGCAATGCTATACCGCTTCCTGGCCGCGAACGGAGCCGGCAATGGAAACAGCTTCCAGCGCCGGCAGCACGAAGATTTTTCCATCGCCGATTTCCCCTCCCGGCCCCGTGCGGGCAACGGCCATTAAGGCTTCGACCGTGCGATCCAGGAAATCGTCGTTGACCATAATTTCCAGCGTAATTTTGCGGAGCAGCTGGGTTTTATATTCGTGGCCGCGATACATTTCGGTGCGGCCGCGCTGCCGGGCATAACCTTGGGCATCGCCAACGGTCATGCGCGTGACTTCAATTTTATCGAGCGCTTGCCGCACGGCTTCGAGCTTGGTGGGCTGAATAATGGCAAGGATGAGCTTCATCGGAACCGTTTCGCGGAGACAGGCAGCTTGGGCGCGTAAGATCAGCGGCGGCGGAACACACGACAGGATAACCCAGCGCAGGCTAGGCAACAATGCCGCCGACGAACAACAAAAAAGCCCGGAGAATTTTTAATCTCCGGGCTTGAGGAGCCAAACAACGGGAAGCGCGCGGATTACGGCGTGTGATCTTGCCCTTCGCCATAGCGAAGCTCAAAAATGCCGCCGCCGCTGCCGGGCATCCGCAATTGCAAATGGGCATCTAGCACTTTGCCGATGCGGGCCGAGCTTTCGGTCAAGTGGTCGCGGCTGTAATCGTCCAGCTTGACATTGCTGGCCAGCAGCTTGTTCATGCGATCCTGGAGCGCTTTCAACTCCGCAAACGCCACGGTTTGGCAATCGGCCGGCGACGAGGTGTTGCCCATGGCCAGGTTCGACAACCGGGTGAGGTATTGCCGCTGCAAATTGCGGCGCAAACTGCTGATAGCCGGCTTGCGATTAGTGAAATCGCCCCCTTGGAGCGTATCGAGCTCGGAGAAAATTGCCTTCGTCAAGCCGTCCAGCAGGTCGGGCGCGGTGAACGCCTCTTGATCGGCCGGAATTTTCAGCTCGCTATCGTGCAACCGGTCGAGCGTGAGGGACGACAACAATTGATCCAGAATGCGCCCCTGCCACAGCGATATGACTTCGTGCACGGGGTAATCGTTGCGCAGCGGCACTTCGGCGCCCCAATGGTCCCAGCGGGAAGCCGACAAGTGGTTGTACAAATCGGGCGGGAATTGGAACGGCTTGTCGTTGAACACTTCCTGCGCGACCATATCCAACGCTTCGCGCTGCTTTTTGGGATCGACGACGACGTAAGGCACAGCAGCATCTTTATCGCCTTTGTGGCTGCGGTTGACGTATACACCGCCGACATAACGCGAGGCAAAGTACATGGCCCGGCCGTATTGCGACAGGAGCACGCCAAACGCTTCGCGGGCTTTTTCGTAGCCCTCGCCATCTTTCACCACGCGATCGACAATTTTCGGCCAGAGGGTGGAAATGAGTTCCGCCCGTTGCTTGGCGTAGTCAATGTTGTCGCTTCCCAAATCGTAACGGTTGACCAGCGGATCGCTATCGATGCCGCGAGTATCTTCATCGGTGGCGTATTGCAGGGCCGGCTCGCCGCTGCGGGAAGCAATTTTATCGAGCGATTTTTTATCTCCCTCCGGCGTGTAACCAAATTCAATGGCCCACATGTCGTAAGGACCAATCGTGGTGGAGAAATAATCGCCTTGCGTTTTCCCCTTGGGAACAATGTTGGAAGGCGTGTAATCCATGACCGAGGCCACCAGGGCTTTCCCCTTCATTTTTTCCGGATCGTTGATTTCCTCAAGCGTGTGGTAGGCGCTGGCCTTAAAGTTGTGCCGCAAGCCCAAGGTGTGCCCCACTTCGTGCATGGTGACTTCCTTCAGGCCTTGCATAATCATGCGTTCTTCCTCGGCGCTGGATTTGCCTTTGTCGTCACTGTCGGCCTTGGCCATGATGACCGCACTGCCCAAAGCGAAATCTAAGGCGCGTCCGTTGGCCAGATCGCAGGCGGGGAAAAAGCTGCGGTCTGCATTTTGCCGATGCACTTGCTCCTCGTACGATTTCAAATCCAACGGGCCGCCGGTCATGGCGGCAATGCTGGCGGGCGTGAAAGTTTCGTACTCGGTGCTCCAGTACTGCAAAAAGTCGGCGTCAAAAATAATGCTGGCGTTCAAAATTTGGCCGTTCGTCGGATTCACGCGCGACGGCCCCATGGCAAACTTGGCGCTGGAAGTAATCCAGCGGAACGTGTTGTAGTTGATGTCTTCCGGATCCCAATCAGCATTGTCGGGCTGCTGGCGCACTTCAATGGCGTCTTCAAAGCCCGCCTTGGCAAACGCCTTGTTCCATTCCAAAATGCCTTCGCGCACCGGGTTGCGATATTTGTACGGAATGGTTTTTTCCAGCCAGAACACAATTGGCTTTTTCGGTTGCGATAAATCGGCGCCGGAATCGGCCTTGCTTAAATCCCAGCGGTTAATGTAGCGGACGAAATGCTCCTCGTCCCCTTTTTGCGAGTAATCCTTAATGACGCTCAGGAAATAACCAAGCCGGTCGTCGGCCAGCCGCGGCCGGTAGCCATTTTGCGGCAAGTAACTAACCGAATAGTGCACGTTGATGGTGGCGCCGCGCGTGTCGGAAACCGAATCGATTTCGGTCATCCCGCTGGAGGCATACGTGGCGGCAACTTCCAGCTCGTCATTATCGGCAAAGCCTTTGTTCGTGGCCCAAGTGGAACGTTGCGAGGAAAACGAAAAGCCGGGCAGCATTTGCGAAATTTCCGGCAAGTCGGTCATGAACACCTGGTTCAAATCAATGACGTAACTGCCCGAGGGACTGGTCGTGACAATTGGCAAGCTGAATAAAATGCTGTCCGTATAAGCCAGTTGCACGGCCCGCTCTTCCGGGCTTCCTTTGGCGGCCGTGAAGCGCACGTTCCGGCGAACCACTTGAATGTAATCGTCCACTTTGCGGAATTGCCAAATCCAGTCGTCGCCAAAATTCCAACTCATGCCGGCCAGCAACATGCCACGGCCAATGCCCCGCGCGATGGAAATCACCACGATGAAGTCGCGGTTCAGTTGGCTAGGAGAAAGCTCGGCATACAGCGAGCCCCCTTTTTTCCGCAGCTTAATTAAGCCAGGGATGGGATCGTCGGCTTCTTTGAAGAAATCGGCATAGGGCGGATACTTAGGCTTTTTCGCCGTCGAACCGCTGCCGGAATCGGAGTGCTTGGAGGCGGAAGAAGAGCCGCTTTCGTCTTCGGCATCGGAGGCACTAACGGCATCTTTGGCATCCGACTTGGGGCCAGATTTTGCGGCCGGCTTTTCCCCCTCGGTTTTTTGTTCAGCGGCGTGGGCGGCCGTGTTTAACCAAGCGGTGGCAAAAGTCACGGCCACACCGAACAATAAAATACGCACACCGCGGCGGAGTATGGGCATCGGTCAGTTCCTCGGGCAAAGAGACAATTGGCGAAGGGGGTTCCGGCAACGAATCGAGACGACAAGCACTGCAAGGCTGAGATTCTGGAAATTCGTCGCCGAGAATGGCGACACCGTTATATCTAATCCATTTTATGTGTATTACGAAGCTGGAAACAAGCTAGTTCTTGTACGCAATTTTCAAAGTTGGGATGCGGCGACTCGCCGGAATCGCGGCGCTGGACCATTTTGATACACAGGCGATTGTGCCACGGAGCGGGTTTGGACGATTGGCGTGTCTACTTCCATTATATTTAACCCAGCGAACACCCCAAGCAGACCGCGCATTAAACTAGGCCAGAAAACAGGCTGACTATGCTCGATAATCGCTACGACCTGTCTCCAATCCTCGCAGCTTACCCGTCCGATTGCCAGCCAATGAAGCTCCCTAACCAGACCATTGCTGGCGGGTTTAGCGGTTCACGAATTTGGCAATTTTCGGCTCAACGGGGTGCCGTGTGCCTTCGCCGCTGGCCGCCGGAACATCCCACTGCCACACATTTGCAGTGGATTCACAATGTTCTCGCCGAAGCATTCAAAAATGGATTTCCCCTGGCCCCCTGCCCGGTTCGAACCGAATCTGGCCAAACGTTTGTCAGCTTCGATGGGTATTTGTGGCAATTGGAACCGTGGCTGCCTGGCGTGGCCGATGATGATTTGGCCGCTCAAAAAGTAGCGCCTGCAAAATTGGAGGCGGCGCTGGCGGTCTTGGCTCAATTTCACGCAGCGGTGGCGGTTGATCGGAGTAATTTTGCATCCGAGAGCCCGGCGCCAGGCATAGCAAAACGACTGATCCGATTGAACGAATTGCAGTCGGCGGCCCTAAAGCGGTTGACCACTGCAATCGCTACACAGCCGCACGCTTGGCCGGAACTGGCAGAACGTGCCGAGCCCTTTGTGAAATTATTTTGCGTGACCGCGCCTCATACCCTTGAATCGCTGCGGCGGGCAGCCCAGTGGCAGGTGCGCATTGTGCCGTGCATTCGCGATATTCACCGGCGACACGTGTTGTTTGAGGGGAACCGGGTTACAGGAATTGTCGATTTCGGCGCCATGCAGCCGGACAACATTGCCGGCGACGTCGCGCGCCTGCTGGGGAGCTTTGCCGGATGCGAGCAGGCATTGTGGGAAATCGGATTGGCGGCATACCAACGGCTGCAGCCGCTAACCGAATCGGAACAAAAATTGATCCCGCTGTACGACGAAAGCGGCGTGTTGCTGTCTGGAATCAATTGGCTGCAATGGGTTTTCGTCGACGGCCGGCAATTTGAAAATCGCCCTGGTCTACTGGCGCGGTTCGACGCCATTCTTGGCCGCCTGGTTTCTTTGGCGGATCGAATCTCGCCAAAAAATACAGTTATTGTATGATTTATTGATGTCGGATGAGACATTGGGTGGCCGGGGTCGAGGCCGCCGAGCCCCCGGAATGCAAAACCACTGGGGGCTCACTTCGTTCGACCCAGCCACCCAAAATCCAGTTATGCGACGATTGACGTCGGATGAGTCGCCCGCAGCGTGTATCATATTCCGGAAATGTTTGCCGTAGCGTTGAGCAAGTTTCCATGCATATTCCCGTTTCCGCATCCTGGCACAAGATGGCGAAAAGCACACTTCTGCGTTGGCTTCCGGTTGGCTTCGTTGCAGTAATTGCATTGTTTTTTGCAATCCACGCCGAAGCGCAAGTGGGCTCGTTTGATTTAGGCGTCGGCGCCTCGAGCGGCGCCAGCCTGGGCGAAAAACTGAAAGCCTCGGCATTTTTTACGCCCGCTGAAGCCGGCAAGCCGGCCATGCTGTTTGTCACGGCGAATCTCGCCCCCGGTTGGCATACTTACTCGCTGACACAGGCTCCCGGCGGCCCCAATAAATCGCAAATCAAACTTACGGCATCTGGCGATTACAAACTGCTGGGCGAATTCCAGCCGAAAGCCGCAGCCGAAGTTCATCACTATGAAGATATTTGGCCCGGGTTAGCGGTCGAGGAACACACCGGCCAAGTCACTTGGAGCGCGCCGCTGGAAATTGTCGCCGGCGTAAATCCGGCCAAGCTCGAAATCGCCGGAGCAGTTCACGCCCAAGTGTGCGCCAAAGAGTGCTTGCCCCCGACCGATTACAAATTTGTGGCCCATTTGGCGTCGGCCAAGGAGGCCGCGGCGGTGGCAAATCAGGCAGCAGCTGCCGGGAATACCACTGACGCAGCTCCGCCTGCCGGTGTAGCACGCTACAAGCCCTCTTTTTCGCATGTCACGCTCAGCGGCGTTGTCGAACCGGCCGCTGCCAAGCCCGATAGTATCGTGCACCTGACCATCACCGCGGAGCCCTCGGCCGGTTGGCACATTTACGCGCTGGCGGAAAAGGACCCGGTCGATGTTTCCAAGCCCACGCTCATTGTGCTCACCAATTCGTCGCAGTTCCGCTTTCGCTCCCCTCGGGCTAGCGCAGCGCCGGTTCAGACATCTAGCACGGTCACCCGGTCGAGCAAAGTTGAGTATTACGAAAAGCCGGTTTCGTGGACCATCGACCTGGAAATCCCGGCCAACACCAAGCCTGGCGATTACCCCATTGCCGGCATCGTTGGTTATCAAACGTGCAGCGATAGTTCTTGCGATGGCCCTAAGGCCGCCTGGTTCGATGGGCACATTACCGTTGGCGGAGCGGCAGTAACCGGCGCTACTGGCAATGGTGCGGCGGGCGGAATTCCGATGCTGTTCCGCGAAGCTCAATATGATCAGGCCGCCAAGCTGGCCGAACAAGCAGTGAATCAAAACGGCGCAGCAGCGCCCAAGCCGGCTGCCGGGACATCCAGTTCCGCGACGCCGGAGCCCAATAGTGCCCTGTCAGAGAAAGCCCCGATTGCCGCCGAGCCCATGGAATCCAAATCGCTCGCCGCAGTGCTGCTGTCTGCATTTTTCGGCGGCATCATTTTGAACCTGATGCCCTGCGTGCTGCCCGTGATTGGGCTGAAGTTGCTTACGTTCGTGGAGCAAAGCCACCAGCATCGCAGCCGGGTGTTCATGCTTAACGTGTGGTACACGCTGGGCTTGCTGACCGTGTTCATGGTGTTGGCGACTTTGGCTTGTGGCTTCAAATTGTCGTGGGGCCAGCAATTCAGCTCGACGGCATTCAACATCGTGATGAGCTGCGTCGTGTTTGTCATGGCGTTAAGTTTCCTCGGTGTGTGGGAAATTCCCATTCCCGGCTTTGTCGGCTCCGGCAAAGCGGCGGAAGCAGCCACTCACGAAGGCGCAGCCGGTGCGTTTGCCAAAGGCGTGGTCTCTACGATCTTGGCCACTCCTTGCAGTGGTCCGCTGCTGGGCCCCGTTTTCGGTTTTACCCTGCGACAACCGCCGGGAGTGATTTACGCCATCTTCGCTTCGATTGGGTTGGGCATGGCCGCGCCGTATTTGGTGATCGGCGGGTTCCCACGGCTGATTCGTTTTTTACCCAGGCCCGGCGCTTGGATGGATACGTTCAAGCACATCATGGGCTTTGTCCTGTTGGGCACGGTGGTATTTTTGTTCACGTTTTTGGATCGCGATTATGTCGTGCCCACGTTCGGCCTGCTGGTGGCCTTGTGGGCGGCCTGCTGGTGGATTGGCCGCGTGCCATTGACGGCGGAGTTGGGCCCAAAACTGAAAAGCTGGGCACAAGGAGCGATTACTGCCGGCGTGCTGGGTTATGCGGCGTTTGCAGTGCTTTTGCCTCATGCCCCGGTATTGCCTTGGCAGCCGTTTTCGGTCGAGTCGTTGGGGAAATATCGCGGCGAAGGAAAAACGGTGCTGGTCGATTTCACTGCCGATTGGTGCCTCACTTGCAAGCTGAATTTGAAAACCGCCATCGACACGCAAGATGTGCTAAAAGTGATTCAAGCCAATAATGTGGTTCCGCTTTTGGCCGATTGGACGCACGAATCGCAGGAGATTAAAGACACGCTGGCTGCGCTCAACTGGAATTCCATTCCGGTGCTCGCCATTTTTCCCGCCGACCAGCCCGAAAAGCCCATTGTGCTGCACGATCTGATCACGCAAAGCCAGTTGCTCGAGGCTTTGAAGCAGGCCGGCCCATCGCAACAGGCCGTCGCCGGCAAACAAACGGCGATGCAGTAGCGCAATATCCAATTGGCATCTTTGACAAGGTGCGTGATTCTTTCTTTTGGCGTCCACCCGCTTGAGGACCAAGCCTGTGTCCGCGGGGAACTTTCTTGTTTTGCACCGCGTCGAAACACCATTATGATGAAGATGGTCCACCACGCGGAGCAAAGCGAGGCTGGCTTGTGATGCACCGTCACTTTTTCACCTTATTGTTACTGCTGTGGTCAGCTGCGCTCCTAGAGCGCTCTTCATCTAGCTCTAGCGCCATGCCGGCAAATTAGTTAAGCTACGCAGCAACTTGAACAAGGAGGTTGCTGTGGCACCGTATTCGAGGGAGTTTCGTCGAGACGTACTTGCCGCCTGTGATACGG
>DASRSD010000154.1 GCA_035656635.1 Pirellulales bacterium | reverse complement strand
CGCTTTGAATCCGCGACCCTATACGATTGGCTTTCTCACGGTGGTGCTAATGGTGGCGCTGCGCGTGGTCATTGGGTGGCACTTTTTTCAAGAAGGGCTGTCGCACAAAAACGACCCTCACTGGTCGAGCGAGGGCTTTCTGCGGCAGGCGAAAGGTCCGTTGGCCGAACAGTTCCAATCGCATGCGCCCGGTTTTCACAAATGGGATGTTTTGCTGGCTGTGCCGCTGGCGTCCGAACCCCAGCCACTTCCTAACGAAGGAAGCCCCCAGGGCAAGGCCGACAACATAGAACTCGCCCCCGCTGAAGCCAAATCTGCCGCCCAGCCGAATGAAGGCAACCCCCAGCCTGCTCCTAAAGCCGCCGTTGCGAAACCAAACCCAGCCGACTCACGGATTTATGGCCAGTGGTACAGGCAGGTAATTGGTGATTGGAGACTTCGCCGCGACGAAATTGCGAACTTTTATCGCTTCAGCGACGAACAGAAGCAGAGCAGCGATCAATTGCTCGATCATTACGCCGAGCAACTGGCCAATCTGCTCGCCAACGCCGAGGCAGATATCACTGTTTACCGCCATCAACTTTCCCGGAACGTAAGCCTGGGTTCCAAGCCCGAGGCTGAAGAAATTCCCAATCAAATTACACGGCTATCCAACAGGGAGCAAAACCCAATAGGCGAACCCGGCGTAACGGATACCGTTAACAGCAACCCGTCCGATTGGCTGGGCGATGCCCACGCTTTGGAAACCGCTTATCAGCGCGATTTACTCGTGTTGCGCAACGCAGAGCAATTGAAGCTGGGCCAAGCTCCGCAGACCAAAACCGAATTGCAAAAAATCGATACCGCGGTTACCTGGCTGCTAATTGTCGGCGGCGGCCTGTTGATGATCGGCTTGTTCACGCGATTGTCGGCCTTGGCGTTGGCATTGTTTTTAGTGACAGTCATCGCTACGCAGCCTCCCTGGGTCGCTGGCAGCGTGGAAACTTATTACCAAGGCGTCGAATGCGTGGCGTTGTTGGCGTTGGCCTCATCAGCGGTAGGCCGCTGGGCGGGTGTGGATTTTTTCATTCATCACGTCTTCTTTCGACCCTTTCGCGCTCGGTAGGAAAAGATGCCTGGCCCGATTCGAAACAATCACCATTGTCTCTCAGCTCATAAGCCTCCCTCGAAACCATGAACAGCTTGACCCCCGAAGAACGTTCTCTGGGCAAAGAAAATTTCAATTCCGCTATTGGCAGCGAACTGACTCGCCGTGAATTCCTAATGGGCACAGTGGCCGTCGGTGTCGTTTCCGGCGCCGGCTTGGGCGCAATGTATTTTAAATACACCAAGGTTGATAAGCCGCTGCGCATTGGATTTTTGGGCACGGGCGACGAAGGGGGCGTGCTGCTGGGATCACTTACGCCCGATTACATCGAAGTCGCCGCCATTGCCGACATTCGCCCTTACAATGTCCACCGCGCGTTCCACGGCGACTGCTCCAGTCCCAATGCCATGAAAGTTCGCGCCGGATTGCTCTCCAAGTATGGCTGGGATTCGGAAGATGTCGCGCGAAAAAATGTTAAAGTGTACAGCAATTATGCAGATTTAATTGCGGACAAAGATAAGCTCGGCATCGAAGCCGTAATTATCGCCCTGCCTTTGCACCTGCACGCGCCAGCGGCCATTTTAGCCATGAATTCGGGCTTGCACGTCCTCACAGAAAAACTGATGGGGCACAGCGTCGCCAATTGCAAAGAAATGGCCCGCGTGTCGCAGCAAACGGGCAAGCTGCTCGCCACAGGCCATCAGCGCCATTACAGCATCCTGTACGATAATGCCGTCGACACCATCCGACGCGGGCTAATCGGCGAAGTCCACTGCATTCGCGCCCAGTGGCACCGCGGCAACTTGCCTGGGCACGATAGTTGGCAACCGCCGCTGCCAAGCGATCCGCATTTGGCCAGCGAATTGAAAGATCTGCAAAACCAATTGAAGACGGGCAAGACCAAAGACGGCGCACCTCTTTCCGCGAAAGATTTGGAGCAGTTGGGCAAGCGTCTCGACCAAACGGCGGCCCAAATTGCCGACATCACCGAAGATGACGCGAAAAAGTACGGTTACAACGACACCCAGCTCCCCAACGGCTACAGCCGCAGCGCGCAGGAAGAACTCATCCGTTGGCGATTGTGGGAACGCACCGGCGGCGGTTTAATGGCCGAACTGGGCAGCCATCAGCTCGACGCTTCTGGAATTTTCGTAAGCGCCATGGGACCGGAAGGCGGGAAAGCGTTGCCGCTCACCGTGCAGGCAGTCGGCGGCCGGTCGCTATTCCCGATGGACCGCGAATGCGAAGATCACGTGTACTGCATGTACGAATTCCCGGCACCGGGTTACTTCCAGGAAGGCAGCAAAACCGAGGTGAAAGATCCCAACCGCAAAATTGGGGTCACCTATTCCTCGATCAACGGCAATGGCTTCGGCGATTACGGCGAAGTAGTGATGGGAACCAAGGGAACGTTGATTTTGGACCGTGAACAGGAAGTCATGCTGTATAAAGGAAGCGACACCAAAACGAGCATCGGCGTAGCAAAAGCAAAAGACGGCGCCCCTACGCTCGACACCACCGCCAGCGGCGGCGCGGCGGCTGCCGTCGGCAAGTTGGCATTGGGCGAAGGCCCTCCGAGCCGAGGCTACACCGAAGAAATCGAGCACTGGGCCTGGTGCATCCGCCATCCCGACCCCATGAATCTGCCCAAGTGTCATCCTAAGGTTGCACTCGGCGATGCCGTGATTGCACTTACCACCAACGTAGCAATCCGCAATCCGACGGAAAAATCGCGTATTGAGTTCCAGCACGATTGGTTCGACATCGATAATGACGCCACTCCCGACGGCTCAAAAATCGACATGGCTCAATACACGACCTAGGTGGCCTGCAGCAACCTCTGTCCGCTAGCAGCTTAGCCATTCCTTTTCTTTGCTGCCAAGTGCGCTAATCGTAGTGATCTTTCCTGCCGCGCAAACTCTGCGCGCCATGCGGATGGCAACACCGCGCGTTCTCTGTTTACGTTCGCTGGCTCGCTTTGACGATGCCAGGATACGGGTCGGTTCATTTCCAGTGAAGTTGATATTTTTCGAGGCGGCCATGTTCCGTCGCTTATTTTTGACGGTGGCAGTGCTGGGCGCGGCCGTCGGTGTGCCGTATGCGGCCAGCAATTGGTCGAAGCTAAAAGCAAGCGTATTCGGCGGCCCAAGCGCCAACACGCCGGAAAATACGGGCGCATTTAAGCCCGTCTCGGCCACCGGTTCGAACCCAAGTTACTCCGCCATACCGCAACTTCCCGCGGTTACGCCTGACGGCATTCCGCTGGGGGCGGGCGTGAATCCGCAAGCCGAGCAATTACCCCTGGTCGATTTACCCGAAGCCTTTCGTTGGGATATTTCACCCCAATGGGTGCTGTCGCATTGGCCGCGAGTTTCGTCGGGTCTGCCAATGCCTGCCGGATCGATGGCGGAAAATTTGCAAGGCATGCGCGTGGCGCTGATCAGCGGCATGCGCGTGGATGACTTAGCTGGTTCGCTCACGTATTACTTCAATGCTTCGCAGAAGTGCGCCAAAATTACGTTCACCGGTACTACCGGCGATCCGCAGCGATTAATGGCGCTCCTGGTTGATCGTTATGACTTCAAACAATTCGCCGCCAGCGATCCCGGCGTGGTGCGTTACGAAATCCGTTGGAACGGCGCGCCCACTAGCACGCTAGTCGTGCGCCCTGCGGCCATTGTGCGCAATTCGACTCCGTATGAACGCTACATGGTGCAGGTCAGTATTTCCGACCCGGCGGTGAAGTAAGCTAACCTAGTTAAAAAACTGCCCTTAGCGCTAACCTCGACCTCTTCATTGAGGAATTTTTTCGCCACCGCTGCGGGTTAGCAGGGCTTTAAAAACAGCTGCGTCGATGTCTTTTGAAATGCCATCCACATGGCAATCTGCGAATCCGATGTTGACGATATTTCCCGCAAATAGGCCCCCCAAATCTTTCATCGGATTATTATCGTCGGGCGACCAGTCCTCGGGTTTGGTCCAAGGGACTGCTTTGGCAGGAGCTGCCTCAACGAGCATAATCGTATTCGAAAGTCCGTCGGTAAAATCTTTTAGCCGCAAGCCTTCGGTCCCTTCAAAGGCTAGCCCCTTGCCCACGGGCACCACGTACAACGTTTTACCTGGCTCATTAAATTCAGGATGCTTGTAAGCGTCGGGCATTTTTTCGATCAGCGTTTTGTTGTGTTCGCTGTCCCACGGTTCGTCGAGATGAAACTGTTTGTACAGCTCGTTTTCCTCTAAGTATGGCAAAATCATCACCCGCCAACTCAATAGCGGCTTTCCGTCTTTATCGAATATCGCTCGGGCGGGCAAACGTTTGTTTGCGTCTGCATAATTCAACAGCGCCAGGCCAAGCTGCTTAAGATTGTTTGAGTCTTCGGTGCGGTGCGCCGCTTCGCGCGCCGCTTGCACGGCTGGCAGGATCAATGCGACCGCCATGCCAATGGTTGCCGGGCCAGATTGAATATCCGTATGGATTTTGACTTGCTTCCCCTCCTGCGTCGGTTGGAGCGCCGCCACGACTTTGTTGCTCATCATTTGCATTTGATTGATTACTGCTGGAGGCGGACCGCCGGCACTCCCAGCGGCTCGCGCACCGGTTTGCATTCCCTCGATGAGTTGATTTTTGACCACGTCGAGCAATTCCTTGATGTCGTCGGTCAATTCCTTCGCCGCTGCATCGTCGGGCGTAGCGGCAATAACATCGAATTGCATCGCAGCACCTTGCGGCATCTGTCGCAAGTTCGCGGTAACGCTGTTCGCTAGAGTCGGAAGCTTTGGCAGCGCTGCCAGTCGCGGATACTGCTGTGCAGCTTCGGCGAAAGCAGGCGCAACGACAGGCCGTAGCGGTTCCACCGCTAGCAGTAATTGCCACTCCGGCGAGTCATCCGCGCTGGCTGCTAACTTCCGTAGCGGGCTGTCGCCGGGTTTGGCCCTCAGCAACCACTGTAAATCGGGCTGATTGGCGATGAGTAGCGTCTTGGCATCTGCAAACAGACACGACATGGCGTAGTCGTTGGCATTGACTCGGGCTTTGCGCCCTTCCACCGTGCCATCGGTTCCATGCGGAACAATTTTGGCGGCCCAGGCTAATTGATCGACATCGCTGACAAAGCGGATCACAAATCCAATTCTTGGCGGCTTATTAGGATTTGCCGCGGCATCTGGCTGCAGCCCGAGAATCATCATCGCCTGTTCGATCTCTCCCGGATCAAAGCCGATCTTCTCTTTGCCACCGGCCATATTCATGATCGACGCACACACCGGCGCCAGCGGACCGGTAAAGATGCGCTGCGGCTGAATCACACTGATGGCAAATGCTTCGGCCGGCACAAAACTCAAGTCGAGTTTATTTCCCGCTGATTCAGCTGCGAAACCAATCGCGCCGCTAGCTAGGACGATTCCCAAAAACAATGTCGTCAACAATTTGCGCGGCATGATGCGTGGCTCCAAGAGCGTAGGAATTTTATTCACTGGCTCAACCCCCGATTACTGACACCGGCCATCATTGTGCCTAATTGGAAACGTTTTGCAACCTTTTTTCGGCGCTTGGCACTTATACTCTATGCCAACGGAACTTGCTGTGCCGTGAAGTAGACACCCTACAGGGTCGGAAATAACTTCCCTGGCGGCAATCCCAGTCGCAGGGCTGAATGTTTCGCATGCACCCAGACGAATTATTGCTCGACCAACTCAAGCAACGCGTGCCGGCGGCCTACGCCATTTTCGTCGACCGATTTGAAACGCCGCTGTATCGCTTTTTTCTGTCCGATCATCGTGACCATCATCTGGCACAGGAGCAAACGGCCGAAACTTTTGCGCAGCTGGTGCGCACTTTGCCAACCATGCGCGGAAGTTATGGTCAATTGCGAGCATTCGTCTTCGCCACCGCCCGGCATATTCAACTGCGGCGGTGGCGGCAGCCAAAACAGCGGCCGGTTCCATTGGCAGAAGCGATCCACGTTAACGATCCAGGGCCATCGCCCGCGGCATTGGCTGCAGCCCGCGAACAAATGGAACGGGCGCTAGGTGCAATCAGCCGGCTTGACCAGGCGCCGCGGAATGTTTTGCTGCTGCGATTTGTAGAAGAGTGCTCGATCGAGGAGATTGCAGAAATTTTGGAAATGCCGGTCGGCACGGTGAAAAGCCATATTCATCGGGGCCGATCGCAATTACAGGCCATCCTTGCTGAACAGGAATGCAAACCATGAACGATTTCAATGATTCGCTGGAAAATTTGCACGACGTCCCAGAAAACGATCCGCTGCTGGAAGAAGCTTTCTCTCGGCTGCAGCAATGGGAGCCGCCCTTGGAATCACGGGTTCGTAATCGCTTGGCGGTGACAGCCGAATTGGAGCGACTGCGAACCAGTGCTCAAAAACAATCGCTGCCGTGGTGGCGACGGACCATCGCGGTTCCGGTGCCGGTTGCCGCCGGCTTGGCGGCGCTGGCCGCGATTTTGCTGTTGGCCGTTTTTCGTGCCCAATCGGAAGCATCGATCGCGCCACCGGCGGCGGCCAATCAATCCATGCAATCCACGCAGCACACTTCTGCAGAAGGCGCAGTTGCAATCGATCATTCAGCAACTTCATCGCCAGTTATGCAATCTTTCGAAACCGAAACATACCTATGCGGCATCGGCCGTTTGAAATTAGAAACTGGCTACCGGATTCAGGAGGAAAACCAATGATAATTCGTTTACGAAAAATGAACTGCTTCGGCTTCGTGTTTGTTTCGCTGGTGTGGGCGTGGGGTTCCAAGGCGTGGGCTGACGCGCCGAAATCGGAAGAAACGGCAACCGGTTATTTCTATGCGGATATTGTGCTTTTCTCCTATCAACCCGGCAACGAAATCAACACGTATCGCGGATATGGCGGCGTTAGCGGAGTCGGCCCCAACGGAACTACCTTTCTCAGCGCCACAGGCAAAGATCGCAACTTCGAGGTGCGCCTGACAGGCCGGCTGAAGTCGCCGCGGCAATTTTTCGTATCGGTGAAGATCTCGCCCGAACGGGGCGATACGCAAACCAAGGCCCAGGAAACCGAGTACGACTTGTCGGGCCTTAATCCTCAATCGTTGGAGATTGTTAAAGACGATTCCGGGCGGGTATACAAACTAAATCTCACGCCGCGAATTATCGAATTCCCAACAGTGAAGCAGTTTAAAGTCAGTGACTTTCAATTGCAGAGTTGGGGTTTTCCTTCGTCCCCGGTTATCGTGAACGATCAGGATTATATCGGCGAAATGAGTGTCAGTTCCGGCCCGCTGGCCTGGTGCGATATTCCGGGGCTGGCCAAAGTGGAGTTTTCGCTCTTGCACCTCAAAGATGCGACTCCGACGGGAGCTCTCAAGGATGGCGTCATTAACATCCGGCATTCGGATGGCACGACGCTGAAAATTTCCAACGTGAAAAACGGCGCTCATGGAGAAATTCTGCCCGGCGGGCCGTATCAGGTTTGGGTCCGGTGGAACAAGCCCACACAAACCCTTGAAGAATTCCACGAAGTACTAAAACAGGAAATCGAAGCACTGCGAGAGAAGAGCAAGACCGGGGATTACTTGCGGCCAGAGATTTTGGAACGTTTGGAGAAAATGAGTCGGTCCGACCGTGCCGGATTGATTTCGTTCGGCGTCCACCAGCTCGATAAAGATGACTTAGCCGACCCGGGCAAGTGATGCCTGTCGGCTAGGCATTGATTGCTCGCCGGCCATATTCGCGCCGGTTCGGTAATTCATTGAACGATTCCCTCCAGGTTTCGTCGTGCTAGCATGCAGAGTGTGGATTCCATCGTCTTGAGAATGCCCGGCAATTGTGTCGAAAACAACTGGTATGGACCACTCACCAGAACCAACCGCCGTCGCTGAAACAATTGCGTGCGCAAGACCAATCGCCACTGCTGCCAATCTCGAACACTTCATTCCCTGGCGCAAAGCGGAACTCTTCGACCGCTTGTGTTTGCAACCCGGGCTGTCGTCGGCCGAGCAAAGCGGCTTTCGACAGTTTTGTAGATTGCTAGATGCCACGTTGCACTTTGAATATTTGGAGCATTTTGAGAGCCTGAAAAGCGCCTATGCTCCGTTTGATCCTGATGCCGACACCATCCATACGGCCACCTTAAGTGATGCGCAGCGGCGGGCACAACTCGATTTGCTGTTCGATCGTTTTTCCTGGCTCCTGGAACGGGCCAACTTTCGACGGCTTTCTCGCGAAGATATTGAAGCGGCCATGAATTCCGTCAGCCATCATGGACTGAGTTTGGAAGTCGATTTCGATTTTTTTGAGCGGTTGGAAATGTACAGCCGCGGCGAAGTTCTACAACCGCAACAATACCGCGATTGGAAATGGTTCTACCGCTGGCAAGAGGCGCAGGTGCCCACCTTCCAGCGGTTAGTGTTAATTTTTCGCTTGCGGCCCGGCGTGCATAGCACCCGCAACTTCGACACGCACGATGTGTTCATCAAGCTGTTCAAAGATATTCCCAAGCCCGACTTGGAAATGCTGTTGCCCGGCACCCGTGTGAAAATGTCGCTGAAAGACCGCATCAAAATCGTCATGCCCACGGTGTCGGGCGTAGTGGTTTCGATTTATAAAGCTTTGAAGGGCGCGCTGCTGGCGGCGGCGGCGGGAGTTTACGGAATTTTAGTAGTGCTGGGCGTAACTTGCGGCTACGGGGTGAAATCGTTCTTCGGCTACTTGCAGACCAAGCAAAAGTATCAGCTGAATTTGACGGAAAGCTTGTACTTTTTGAATCTCGACAACAACGCCGGCGTTCTGTCGAGGCTTCTGGATGAAGCCGAAGAGCAAGAAAACCGCGAAGCCGTGCTGGCCTATTATTTCTTGTGGCGCAAGCTGGATGTGCGCGGTTCCACCGCCGACGAACTCGGTTGGAAAAATCACACCCAATCCATCAGCATTGTCGACGGCGGATTTACGGCTGCCCAACTCGACCAGCGCATTGAACTGTTTCTGAGTGAAAGCTTGGGCCGCCCGATCGATTTCGAAGTGGATGACGCGCTGGCCAAGCTGATCCGTATGAATTTGGTTCGGCAGGTCGCCGATGGCCGCTATATTGCACTGCCGCTGACTGAAGCGCTGGAAAAATTAGACTACGCCTGGGATAATTACTTCCCCTACAACAAAGCGGCATAATGGCTTTTTGCACGACCACACTGCCTGCGATTTTCAGCCTATGTTCCGCGCGGTGGGCCGTTTTCTTGTTGCTGCAAGCGCTGTTGCAGTTCCTGTACTTTCTGCTCCAGCTCTTGCACGCGGCGCTCCAATGCTTCAATCCGTTGCGCATCGCCTGGCCGTTGCTGCCCGTCAAACGATTGCTGCTGCGTGTCGCTAGATCGGGGTGGCACATTGCCTTGGTGGCCGATATCAACTGAGCCAGATTGGCTACCGTATTGCCGCTGCTGGCCCAACATGGGCATCGGCGGTTGCGGCAATGGCGATTGCCCCTGCTGCTGCCAGCCATTCATTTCTGTTCCCACAGAACCGGAGGCCAGTGTAACTTTTGTGCTCACCGGCTTGCCGTTGTACATATAGGTAAGTTCCACTTCGCTTCCAGCTCCGGCGCGTGCCAAAAGCGCGGTGAGATCGTTCGGCGTGCCCACCGGCGCGCCGTTCACCGCCATAATGACAGCATCCAACGGAATATTCGCTTTTTCGGCGGGCGAGCCCAGCGTGCGCGACATTACGTGCGCTCCTGCCGTCGAAGATAAACCCAAACGCAGTTGATCCTGTTGCGTTACCGGCAGCGTACGAATTCCCAGCAATGGCGGCGGCCCCGATGCGCCCAAACCCAGCCGCGAACCACTCATTCCGCCGGCTGGCCACGATTGTCCCGAGTTTGAGGCAGAGGCGCCCGGCGGTTGGCCGCCCATAGGTTGTCCCTCTTGTCCGACCGGAGCATCGGGAATGCGACCGAAGCTTTGAAAGCGCCGCTGATCCGGCGGCGGGCGGCGTCCCAGCGTGACATTGACATTCTGCGTGGCGCCCTGTCGCTGCACTTGAAAATTCACCGGCGTGCCGGCAGCTTGTGCCCCGAGAATGTTTTTCATATCTTCCAGCGAATGTGCTTGTTGTCCATTGATCGCGGTGATTAAATCGTCAGCCTGCAAACCCCCTTTGGCGGCCGGGCTGTCAGGATCGACATCTTTCACGCGAATTCCCTGGCCGCTTTCCTGGCGATCATCGGCTACCATGCCCAAGTAACCCGGCTCGGCGCCGATTTGTTTGGCGTCGGGTGCGGAAATTTCCGGCGGCCGCATCGGTTGCGCGTGAGCAAAAATCGCCGTGAAGGCCGGCAAGACGATCATCAGAACGATCGCACCGCAAAATAAGCGAATGTTTTTCATGATCTCGCTCCCCGGTTAGAAATCATTCTTGGCGATATTATACAGCTTCTATCAAATCCGAGCGTGACAGAAGCCCCCGGGGGGCGTATTCTGCCGATTATGCCAAACAAGTCTGCCGCAGCGGATCCATCTACCATGCCCGGCCAAGCATCCACTCCGTTGAGTTTTGGTGTTGCTCGTCCGGAGGAATTGCCGGAGACATTGCAGATGCTGTTTAACTGGCTAGACGAAACGGCGCGACCTCTGCAAATTGCCGCTGCTCAAGAGGAAATAGAACGCACCGGAGGCGAGGGGCAGCTGTTATTTGTGGCCAAGCGTGGTTCTGCTTTGGTTGCCGCCATTTGGGTGCAGATGCTGCCGGGACGTGTGGCCTCGCTGTGGCCGCCTGGCGTGGCGTCTGAAGAGCCGGCCGCCACGGCCACAACACTTATCGATTTAGCCATTGCCAAGGCTGCCGGCGTCGGTGTGCGGCTGGTTCAGGCGTTATTGGATACCGATGCAGGGACGCCATCGGAATGGCTGCGAAAATGTGGCTTCAAATACACGACCGATTTGTTGTATTTGGTCAGTTTAAGCGACAAATTTCCCACCTCTGAGCCGCAAAGTGAATTAGTTTTCGAGCCGCTCGGCAAAAACTTGCAAACTGCTGTGGATTCAGTGCGAACGGTAGAAAATGGGAACGTGTCGGCCGATCGCATGGCCCGCTTGGCCACAATTGTTCAGCAGACCTATGTAAACACGCAAGATTGCCCCGCCATCCAAGGTTTGCGTTCAGTGGAGGATGTGCTTTTAACCTATAAGTCTGTGGGAATTTTCAATCCGGCGAGGTGGTTTTTTGTTCGACAGCAAAATGCCGATATGGGTTGCCTGTTGCTGGCCGATCATCCAATGCATTCCAATTGTGAATTGGTTTACATGGGGCTAATTCCCGAAGCGCGCGGCCACCGCTGGGGTCTGGAAATTGTGCGCTACGCCCAATGGCAGGCAGGAAATTTCAATTACGCCGAGAAAACCGCTGGCGGAAAATCTGCCGAGCGGATGGTGTTGGCTGTCGATGCCACTAATTCTCCGGCAATTTCGATGTACGCTGCAGCGGGCTTCGAAACGTGGGATCGCCGCAGCGTTTTTTTACGTGAAATTTCCGCGGAAAACTAACTATTTTGCATTCGATCGCGAAGAAACCCGCGCGACATGGTCGCTCGCAAAAAAAAATCAAACACGTTTTCCACGTTGCGAAGTCGCGGACGAAAATAAATTTTGGACCTCTCTTCCGATTAGTGCAACCATTTTCCCGAAGAATTTGCCGCTCGTCGCCGCGAGGAAAAAAAAGTTGCGCACAATTGTTAGCGGGTGGTTTGACAGCACCGCTAGCGGAAGTAAAATCGTGCACTTTGGGTGACACGACAACCGCAACACACGGCGAAATACAGCAAGTCCTTGAACAATTTCCAACGCTCGATTTTCTTGCCTGAATCCATTGGCCCGGTCTTGCAATGACTGGAACTCGCTCCAAGGATTCGGGCCATCGATTAGCTGGATTTTGTTTTCGACAAGCGCGCCGTTTCCCTTCGCTTCGCGGCAAGTTTACCAATCGTTCCAGCGAGCTGTCGCGACCAACACGGTGCGATTTGCGGACGGGTTGCGCGCACAATTCGGTTCAGGAATCGACTATGAGCAAGGATGTTTTGCCGACCGTGCTGGCATTGCTTGCCAAGCAGCTCGGTCAGGAGCGCTACGAATTGTGGTTCGGCGCGAACACTCGGCTCACTCTCCATGACAACACATTGTTGGTCGAAGCCTCGAGCCAGTTTTTGCAAGATTGGCTGCGGCAACATTACCGTTGCATCCTAGAAACCGCTTGCCGCGAAGCATTGGCCAATGATGCGGCGAAGGTGGAATTTCGGATGGACGAGCAACTGGCTGCCAAATCCACGCCTATTGCAAGCCCACCGGCCGATCAAACGCCGTCTCATAACGGCCCGGCGAGTATTCCGGTCCTCGGTTTGGAAAATCCGCTGCGCGAAGTTAGTCGGTCTGGAAAAAACAGCCCGATTAAGAAAGTTTGTCCATCAAACAATGGTTTTTCCATCGCGCCACACGCCAATGGCCTGCCCGCGGTTGCAGAACATGAGCCATTGCCGCGTCGCCGGTTTGCTACCTTGCCCGCCTTTGTCGTCGGCGGTGCAAACCGCTTGGCGCATGCTTCGGCACAAATGATTGCGGAGCGACCCGGTTCGCTCAATCCTCTCTTGTTGTATGGCCCGCACGGCTCCGGAAAAACTCATTTGCTGGAAGGCATTTGGACGGCGGCCCGCGGGCAGGTTCGAGGCCGGAACTGCGTGTATTTGTCGGCGGAGCAGTTTACGACGTTTTACGTGGCAGCCTCCCGCGGCGGCGGCATGCCGAGCTTCCGCCGCAAGTATCGCACGGTTGACGTGTTGCTGATCGACGATTTGCAATTCTTCGCAGGCAAAAAAGGAACGCTCGTAGAGTTGCTGCATACCATCGACACAGCGCTGCGCGAGGGCCGGCAATTGGTGTTCGCTGCCGATCGTCCACCGGCAGAATTAACGGGCTTGGGCACGGAGCTTAGCAGCCGTTTAGCCAGCGGCATGGTTTGCTCTCTGGAGGCGCCGGATCAAAGTATGCGCTGTTTGCTGGCGCAAGAATTCGGCCGGCGATTGGGGATCGAATTGCCCGCTCCCGTGGCTGAATTTGTCGCCGCGCAGGTTACTCCTGGGGCGCGTGAAATTTCCGGAGCTGTTAACCGGCTGCATGCTGCCAGCCGCTTGTTAGAATGCGCGATCGACCATGCTTTCGCCGAAGAAACATTGGCAGACATCCTTCGCCACAGCGGCCGGACGGTTCGATTGGTCGACATTGAAAGGGCAGTGTGCGATGTCTTCAGCTTGCCCAAGGAAAGCTTGCAATCGCCGCGGCGGGCCAAGCCCGTTAGTACGGCGCGAATGCTGGCCATGTGGTTGGCGCGAAAATACACGCGGGCGGGTCTGTCGGAAATCGGAGAGTACTTCGGTCGCCGCAGCCACAGCACGGTCATCTCCGCTCATAAGCGAGTGACTGGTTGGATCGACGGCCAATCGGAAATTGAGCTAGCGCATGCGCGCTGTAAGGTGGATGAAGCACTCCGCCGCGTGGAAGCCCAATTACGCACGGGCTGAAGCCCAACGCCGCTGCGTTTGATGGGCGAGCGCCCACTTCACTTCACCCGCGCCATGTACCGCACAAATTCGGCGTCCAGCGTATTTAAGTCGGATCCAAACGCGGCTTTGAACTCCTTCAACCGCGCTGCCGGATCGTCCCACCACAGCGGCTCTTTCTCCGCCAGCCGCTGCAGATAGGCCTCGTACTCTTTGGTGTGCAGCCGCAGCAAAAAATAATTCAATGCCCAAGCCTCGGCGTACGCATCCAAGGCCTGCTGAGCATCGCGGCTGCGAAAGCGCTTGTCATCAACAATCAGCGTTTGCAAGGAATCGACCGGCCGCTTCAACAGATATTCTTGAAATCGCTGCAACCGCAACGGATTCACTTCTCCAATTGTGCGCCACCCTTTGCCGTAGCCCAGATCAGGTGTTTCGAAGTACATGGCCAAGCCTTCGCACACCCACAACGGAATGTCGGCGAACCGCTGCTGCAAGCCACAATTGAAAGCAATTTGATGCGTCGCTTCGTGAATGACCGTGGCCACCATCATTGTGGTTTCCGGCCGCGACAACAAATCGTTAATTTGTGCGGCATCTAACCGCTTGTTGTCGCTGCTGTCGTGCAGCGATTCTGCTCCGGTCAGGTCGTAGGTTTTGACTCGATTGGTTTGCAGGCTGTAAAAACCCATCACGCGATTGGAATTGCCCTGTAATTCGTCGACCGATTGCTTGGCGTACATTCCGCGATTCGCATAAATTAGCACGACCAGCGGCATCTCCGGCTCGTGCAGCTTAAAACCTCGGTGCGTCCAAAAGCTGATGAATGACGTATACAGCCGTTCGAAAAGCGCGCTGCACCACAGGGCATAGCCGCGTGAAGTGTTATAAAAAATTAAGTAATGAGCCGTCTTTACCGTATCGAATCCGGCAGGCAAGTCGGCCAGTGTTTGCTTTTTCAACTGCTCGGCCGTCAGCGGCACAAAGGGTTTGTCATCTTCGTGATGATCGATCAACTCCTTTGGCAGGATATTCCACAACTTTCCGTCGGGCGTCAGCAACATGATGCCGCCGTCTTGAGCCTGCACCACGGCTTTGCCGGAAAGATGGTTCGTTTGGCCGTCGCGGCGAAAAGCAACTTCGTCGACCGCCAAGGTCGTAACACAAGCGCACAAAACAAGCGCGGCGCTCAACACGGCAGAGCGAAATTCTATTCTGCGCAAACTCAATCGCAGCAGCAGCATATTTCTATGATAATCCAGTTGGGCGCGCGCCGGAATCCGAACTTCGCAACCCAAACCGCCAGATGACCAGCAGGATTGCTCCTACCGCGGCATAGCCCAACACCATAAATAGCGCAATCCCGGCCAGACGGTCCTTACCGCTGCCATGCATCAATTGATACACCGCAATCGGCAGCGCGGCGGCCGTCAGGAGAATCAGCGCCAGCGCAACCACCGGCGCACGGTAAAGGGTCTCGCCGAACGATTTTCGGCGAAGCGCGGTGGATTCAATTTGCATCACTGCCGGAAAGTTTTTCTTCGACTTTATCGGCCTGCCAGGCAATGGCGGAAATCACCTTGGTCACTGCCAGCGGTTCGGCTGTGGCGGTAAGTTGATTGGCCTGCACCACAATGACATCGCCGGTGGGCGAGGAAACCACCGCAAAGGCGCCGTGAACCATTTGCGTGTTGAATTTCAATAGCTCCATGGCATTCTGGCTGGTGGCCGGGCCGCACACGGAGCTGAACGCGATGATCGAATTCCCCTCGGCATCTTTGGCGTCAAACTGCACGTTCACTTTTTGCTTTCGCAGCGGACCGATGGGCACAACAATTTGCCACTGGTCGCCGCTTTCGGTCACTGGCCAGTTCGACGATTGCGCCACACTCCGGACCAATTGCTTGGGATCGGCCACCATCGATTGCGCTCCCATCGACTGCACTCCGGCCGCTTGGGCCGCAGCCTGCGGAGCAAACATGGTCGCACCGCCCGGCGGCTGCACTGGTCCTTGAGAAGCCTGCTGCACTCCTTGCGGCGTTGGCTGCATGCCTTGCATCGCCTGTTGCAACATGCCGGGGAACATCATGCCGAAACCGGCGCCCATGCCCATGCCCATGGCGCCCGCCCCGATACTGCCCCCTCCTTGCTTGGCCAGCTCGGCCATGCTGTTGGCCGCCTGATACATGGTGAACGCTTGCAATCCGCCCAGCGCTCCAATGCGGCTGCGCGCGTTAATGGCATCTTGCACATCGTCGGGCGGGGTGACGGCGTTGATAATGAAATCGACGAGCTCCAATCCGTACTTGCCGAAATCGTCCGCAACTTTGGCTTTGGTGCCCGCTTCCAGTTCGTTCCCCTTGGCTTGCAAATCGAACACGCCCAGACCCAGGGAACCCAGTAAATCGCGCAGCCGCGAACTGATTACGTCCTTCAAAAAGGACGACACCTGCTCGGAAGTGTATTTTCCCTGTGTGCCGACCAAGGTGTTTAACAACAGCGACGAATCGACAATGCGGAACGAATATTTTCCGTTGGCCCGCAATTGCACCATGCCGCCAAATTCTGCATCGCGCAGCGGAATGGGCTGCGGCGTGCCCCATTTTTGATCCAAAAAAGTTTGCTTGCCGAAAAAGTAAACCGAGGCTTGGAACGGCGATTTTTCCCACGGAATGGTCAGAATCCGCGTAATCAGCGGCACGTTTTGCGTGGTCAGCGTGTGCCGGCCCGGGCTGAAGCAATCGAGCGCCTTGCCGTCGCGGAAAAACACCGCTTCTTGATTTTGCTGCACGATCAGTTGCGCGCCGTATTTGATGTCCGCCGATCCTTCTTCGGGAATCCGCTGCACCAGCGACGCGCCGGTATTGTCAAAGAACTGAATGACTTCCAGGCGAAAAGACATAATGAATCAGTGAATGAGAATGAGTGGAAGTTAACTTGAACACGGAAAAAATGACGAAGTTCAATGCCTCATGAATGACCAATGACCAAGCACCAATGACCAATCTGCGATCCGCTAAAACTTGGTCATTGGGATTTCGTCATTCGTCATTTTCATTCCAGTCCTTTTAAAATATCTTGCCGACGGTCAATCGCTTGCTCCACCTGGCCAAGTTGGTCGTTCAATGCCGGCAGCGGAGCGGGAGTATCGGCGGTGGCAGTGGCCAGCTTTTCAATCGTCGCGGCAAGTATCTCCACCGTGTCCATGGTTTTGACATCTTGCTGATACATCCGATCCAGGAGCCCCTCATTGACTTGGACCAAATCGAAGAATCCACTGTAACCTTGCATGGCGCCGCGCAACCGGCTGATGTTTTTATCCAGCCGCGATTTGAAATGATCTACCTGCGTTAGCGCATCTAACTTTTTGGCATCGACCAACGTCCGCCCGTATGCGTCCAGCGCCGGTTTGGCGCGCTGCAGCCGATCGGCCAGCCAACTGCGCTGTAAGGCGTCACTGTCGCGGCGGTATTCTTTCTCCAAATACCCTTTGAAGCCAGGAATGCGCCGCAAGATGCTTTCGATCCAGCCTCGATTTTGGGCATGTTCGCGTGGTTCTGGCATAACTTAATCTCGCAATAGATGTTCCCACACGCAATTCGTCAAAACGGGCGCCATATTGGCCCGATAAATTGAGAAGCCCAAAATTTGCTAGCAATTTCACCTATTTAGGCCGAATTGCCCCCGCCTATCTGGGAAACATCATAACAGGTTGCAACGGATGCAGGCAAATCCTATGGCAGAATCGTCTTGGCTATCCGGCCCCCTTCCGCTATAGTTCGCCCGCTTATCGGCCCGTCGTCCACGTCGGGCCTGCGTCTTGTAGTTTAGGCATCGTTTGTTTCTCTCATCGATCAACCGTTCATGAGCTGCATTTTTTCCGGCCGCACTCGGTCTGCGCTAACCAGCGCGCTGGTTGCCGCTGCGCTATTGTTGCCCGGTTGCGCAAAGCGGTTCGGCGGCGCGTGGCCCTTTGGAGAAGACCAAACCGCGCAGTTGAAAAAATACGGACCTGCTCCCATCCAACGCATTACGAACATGCAGGAGCGGGCGAAAAAAATGGCGACGGCCAAGCCGGAAGAGCAAGAAGCATTTGCCGCCGAAATGGCGCGCCAGATGCCCAACGAGACCGATTTCAACGTCCGCATGGCCATCATCACCATGATGGCTCACATGAACACCCCTTCGGCAAACGCTATTTTGTATGCGGGCATGAAAGATCCTGAGGCCGAAATTCGCAGTGCCTGTTGCGAAACGTGGAGTAAACGGCCTAGTCCGGAAGCCACCCGGATGTTGGCCGAAACACTTTCCGGCGATACGGATTTAGACGTCCGCCTGTCGGCCGCCAAGGCGCTTTCCACTGCGGGCGATAAAGAGGCCGTGGCTGCGCTGGGGCGGGCTCTGGAAGATTCCGACCCAGCCATGCAGTTTTGTGCTGTCGCCAGCCTGAAAAAGGTGACCGGCAAAGATTTGGGCAACGACGTAAGCGCCTGGCGGCAACTAGCGCAACAGCCCAATCCGCCCATTCATGCCACTTCGGTCGCCAGCCGGCTGAAGCAAATGTTCTAGAGCGCTCTTCATCTAGCTCTAGCGCCATGCCGGCAAATTAGTTAAGCTACGCAGCAACTTGAACAAGGAGGTTGCTGTGGCACCGTATTCGAGGGAGTTTCGTCGAGACGTACTTGCCGCCTGTGATACGGGTG
>DASRSD010000153.1 GCA_035656635.1 Pirellulales bacterium | reverse complement strand
TTCCGCATGGTTGCCTCCTGCCGGAAACCGGCATTACGATGCGGCAGATTCGATCGACCCACGAAATTCTCTGTACCCCACGATCATCCCTATCCGCCCGAATTCTACCAAACCTCAGGGGGATTTGTCACGTAAATTTTTTAGCGGGCCGCCGGCTATAATACATCGACCCATGATGCCCGAATCTTCTTCGCCGACTAACACCCCCGCTGCTTCCCCGCGACGCTGGCCCGTTTGGCCTGCTTGGACCATTGTTGGTATCGGGGCGACGGCCATCACGTATTTTCAAGCCGTCGGCGTGACCGACAACGGCACTTCCAATGGCTTTACGATTCTGACGGTGTTGGGAGTGATTGTCCTACTGGGTCTGTGGATCGCGTTTTTATCTCCCTTTTCCCGCGTGGTCCGGTGGCGGAGCATTGCTGCGGCGACCGCATTGATTGCGGTGTTATGTGCTGCAGTGCGGTTCAACGGATTCAGCGGCAATTTGGTCCCACACTTTACTTGGCGATGGAATCCTAAGTCCGACGAGCTTCTCGCAGAGCAGCACCTCACCGAAGCAAATGGCATGGCGAATATCAACCCGACGCCGCACGATTATCCTGGCTTTCTCGGTCCCAACCGCGATGCTTTTGTGCCTGACATACGGCTGGCGACCGATTGGAATGCGCACCCGCCCAAGTTGTTTTGGCGGCAGCCAATTGGCGCCGGATATTCCGGCTTTGCCATTGTCGGCCAAGCGGCCTTTACGCTTGAGCAGCGCGGCCCCCAGGAGCTGGTCACCTGCTACGATTTGAAAACCGGCCAAATGCAGTGGCACCACGCCATTGAAGCCCGGCAGCACAACGACATTGGCGGCGACGGCCCCGGCTCCACGCCCACGGTTTTCGAGGGTCGGGTATATGCGCTCGGCGGCACGGGAGTGTTGCGCTGTTTGGATGCCGCCACAGGCAAGCCCATCTGGATTCGCGATGTGCTAGCCGACGTGGGTACCACATACGAAGCAGATCGCGCCGGCGTGTGGTGGGGCCGCTCGGCATCGCCGTTGGTCGTGGACGATTTGGTCGTGGTTCCCGGTGGCGGACCGCCGGCCGGGCCGAAAGTTTCACTCGTTGCTTACAATCGGCTCACCGGCGACATCGAGTGGCGTGGCGGGCATCGGCAGGTGAGTTACAGTTCGCCTAGTCTGGGCAATTACGGCGGCGTGCGGCAAATTGTGATCGTGAACGAAGATAACATTACCGCACATGATCCTGCCACCGGCGAGGTGCTGTGGACCGTCCCCTGGGAAGGCAGCAGCAACAGCACGGCCAGCGCTTCGCAAACGGTTCCGGTAACAACGATCAGTTTTTTTGTTTCCAAGGGATATTCGATGGGGGGCGGGGCGCTGTTCCAAGTGATGCACCATGATCAACACGATGAAGATGCAGAAGGCGCCGCGGCCAGTGCCGATGGCCAACCGGGCTGGATCGTAAAGCGCATTTGGCACAATCACCGCGTGCTGCAAACCAAGCTGAATAATGTCATTGTAAAAGACGGCTTTGTGTACGGCCTTTCCGATGGCATTTTGCAATGCGTCGATCTGGCAACGGGGCAGCGCGTGTGGGCTGGGGCTGATTACGGTCACGGCCAACTGCTGCGCGTCGGAAATCTGCTGCTCATTACCAGCGAAACGGGCGAAGTGGCACTTGTTGAGTTAGATTTCGCCTCGTTTCATGAGCTTGCCAGATTTCAGGCCCTGGAAGGTAAAACCTGGAACAATCCGGCGCTCTCGGGCAATTTATTGTTGGTGCGCAACGCACAAGAAGCGGCCTGTTACGAATTGCCGCTGCAGCCGTAATGCAAAAGTGGCTGCCAAATTTGAGTCGAACTGCGAAACGCCGGCTCGGCCTTCAGACATCGCTTATTTCACGTCCTGCTCCAGCAGCCAATCTTCCACGTTCACTTGCCGCACAAAGGGAGCCCGCAACAGCGAGCTGCGGGTGGGCAGAATTTTCGCCAGCCACGGTCGGCGCACGGCTCGGGAAACTGCTCGCAGCCCGACTCCTTCCCAAGATTTGGCGCCGAGCTGTGTTTCCACGTTGTCGGCCAGCCGTTTGAACGTGGCGGCCACCAAATTCGGCTCCGGGCCCACGTGAATAATGGTGTCGATGCCCATGGCCAATGTTTCGCTCACGGCGTCCCACAAGCGCTGCGGATGATCGACCCAACGGGCCAGCAGATCTCGGGAGTTGAAATCGTTGTAGCTCAGCTTGCCCGTCACCAGCGACAACACCGCCGGCGTGGGGCCGCGGAAACCGCCGGGCAGTGTTTGCATGATCACGGCCGAGCGGTTGGGAATATTCCGCTGCCAAACAATCGGCGTGTGCATCGGTGGCCAGCGGCTGTCATTTTTTCGCAAATACAGCCGTTGCGGCAGCCATTCGCGCATTAAATCGGCGAAGCGATCGATGGTATCTTGCTGGCCCATCAGCAACAGCGAGTTGGGCGAAAGGTACGACGATATGCCGATGACTCCTCTGCCGGCCGAGTTAATTCGCAAGCAAAGTTTGAACACCGCGTTGGCATCGAGGGCCGGACCGCGGGAAAACAGCACGCCCAGCGTGACATCGCGCGCCAAATCCACGCAATCGTCCGACATTAACAGCGGCACGTGCATGGCCGCAGCCAAATCCATCACGCCGCCGGCGACCAGCGTGCTGATTTCGCCCAGGCTATAACCAAACGCCATCCGTGCCCGAGCGTACTCGATGTTGAAAAACTCATCTAACAGTTTCAATTGGGCCTGCGAGGTTGCCAAGATGAGGGCAATGGCGTCTGCGTATGCTTCCAGATTGGTCTCCTGCTTTTGCCGCACGCGCTCCACCAAATCGATTTTGCGCGACAGCAAATCGCTAGCAATTTGCGAAGCCTCTTGTAAATGTTTCTGCACAATGGGCCCATAAGCAGGGTGCGCCAGCAGTTCGCCCGTCCGCCCTAAATTGGTTACGTTGTAACCGCGGAATACAAAGACGGAGTTCGTCAGGCGATCTTGCAAATTGAGCATGTAGGCCGCAGCACCGGGGTTGGGCAGTGAAGATATAAGTTGACCGGCCGCATCTTACTCTATGGTACCCTGGCGAGTGAATGTCGTTCCCTGCTCGCCCCGCCTTGTCCGATTGGACGGGGACGACTACAACGGTGGAATCGACCAACGTGTCCGCGCCGCATGAGAGCCAACGACATGACTTCTTCCTCCGCCGACTTAGCCGGACGCGTAGCCGTTGTGACCGGTTCCTCCAGCGGCATCGGCCGGGCAATGGCACTGGAACTGGCTGCAGGCGGCGCCGATGTGCTCGTTCACGCCGGCCACAACCGCGCCGGAGCGGAAGAAACCACCGCCGAAATTGTTCGCCTGGGTCGGCAATCGAAAACAATGCTGGCCGATTTTGCCAGTGAGCCGGCCGTGGCCACGTTCACTGCCGCCGCCTGGAATTGGCGCGGCAGCGTCGATATTTGGATCAACAATGCCGGCGCCAATGTTCTCACCGGCGAGGGCCGTCAACTTGATTTTGAGGAAAAACTGCGGCGGCTGTGGCAGATCGACGTGCTGGCCACGGTGCAATTGTCGCAGATGATTGGCGAAACCATGAAGCAGCGCGGCCGCGGCGTCATCATCAATATCGGGTGGGATCAGGCCGAAACCGGCATGGCCGGCGATACCGGCGAGCTGTTCGCCACAGCCAAAGGGGCCGTCATGGCTTTCACGCGCAGCCTGGCAAAAACGCTGGCCCCTCAAGTGCGCGTCAACTGCTTGGCGCCGGGTTGGATTAAAACCGCCTGGGGCGCCGACGCCAGCCCCGAATGGCAGCAACGGGCCGAGCAAGAATCGTTGTTGCGTCGTTGGGGCACGCCGAAAGATGTGGCCCAAGCCGCCCGATTTTTGGCATCACCCGCAGCGGAATTCATCACGGGTCAAACCATCGCAGTGAATGGTGGACGCTCGTGAAAAACCGAGTCTTCGATGACCGAGCGTAGAACGTTATGATCCGCCAATCTGATCGCGGACCAGAATTGCGCGCCGAGCCGTCAGCGCTCGACCATTGGGCAGGCGTAGTCATTCCGCTGCAAGCCGCGCCTGATCCGGCCGACGCGTTTCGGCGGCTGTCGCGCTGGCCACATTGCATTTTCTTTGACAGTGCGATGGTCGAACCGCATTTGGGCCGGTACTCATTCATTGCCGCCGATCCGTTTGAATTGCTGGTAGCCAAGCCGGAAGACGTCTCTTCCTGGGATCGAATCCAGCGGCGATTGAATCAATTTGCGGCTCCCACGTTGCCCGATTTGCCGCCGTTTCAAGGCGGGGTCGCGGGATTGTTTGCCTACGATTTGTCGCACAGCCTGGAGCGTTTACCAAGGCCCCGCTTCGATGAATTTTGTATCCCGGCACTGACGCTGGGTGTTTACGATGTTGTGCTGGCCTACGATCATGAAACGGAACAAGCTTGGATTATTTCGCAAGGATTTCCAGAGCAAGATCCGCAATTGCGATACCGGCGGGCAAAAAGCCGCGCGGCAGAGATGCAGCGGCTGTTGGCCGATGATCACGTTGCCGTGTCTCTCCGAGACACGAAGCGAGTTTCGGAGAAACTCGCCTACTTGAGCAGCAGGAAACCAATCGCAAATCAGTATCCCGTCGGAAACATCGCCGGACTTTCCAGCAACTTTTCGCAGGCTGATTATTTGGCGATGGTTCGTCGCGGCATCGAATATGTGTACGCCGGCGATGTATTCCAGGTGAACCTGGCGCAACGACTGCTGCATCCGGCCGTAGATGATTCCGTCTCGCTGTACTTCCGACTGCGTGAGCGCAACCCGGCTCCGTTTGCCGCTTATTTCGACCTCGGTGAATTTCAAATTATCAGCGCCTCGCCGGAGCGGTTTTTGCAAGTGCAAAATCGACAAGTCGAAGCCCGGCCGATCAAAGGCACCCGAGCCCGAAGCGCCCAATCCCAGGCCGATGAGCACGCCGCTGCCGATTTGCTATCGAGCGAAAAAGACCGGGCCGAAAACGTGATGATTGTCGATTTACTCCGCAACGATTTGTCGCGGGTTTGCCAGCCGGAAAGCGTAACCGTCAGCGAACTGTGCCGCTTGGAGCGCTATGCTTACGTGCAGCATTTGGTGTCGGTCGTGCAAGGCACGCTGTTCGAGAATTGCGGCCCGCTCGATTTGCTGCGGGCAGCATTTCCCGGCGGCTCGGTTACCGGCGCGCCCAAAGTTCGGGCGATGGAAATCATCGCCGAATTGGAACCCACGGCCCGCGGCGCGTATTGCGGGGCCTTGGGCTACCTCGGCTTTGATGGTGCAATGGACAGTAGCATTTTAATTCGCACCATCACGGCCGGCCGCGGCTGGTGGCAATTGCCCGTCGGCGGCGGCATTGTTTCCCATAGCGATCCGCAGCGCGAATACGAAGAAACCTGGGCCAAGGCCGAAGGCCTGCTGCGGGCGTTAAAATAAGCATAAAACCGTCTTGTTCGTCAACTGATTACTGACCACCGATCACTGCCGTGCTGCTGCTCATCGACAATTACGATAGCTTCGTTCATAACCTGGCTCGGTATTTTCAGCGCCTGGGACAGGAAACGCTGGTGGTGCGCAACGATGCGGTGGACACTGCGAAAGTGCGGGCACTGCGGCCCAATGCGGTCGTGTTTTCGCCCGGCCCCTGCACGCCCCAGCAAGCGGGCAAGTCCATCGAGCTGGTGCAACAGCTGTATCGAGAAATGCCGCTGTTGGGCATTTGCTTGGGGCATCAAACTATCGCCGCCGCGTGGGGCGGAAAAATTGTGCAGGCTGCCGAGCCGGTGCATGGCCGGGCGTCGCTGGTGCAGCATTGCGGTCGAGGAATTTTTGCCGGGCTGCCCAATCCTTTGCCGGTGGGCCGTTATCATTCGCTGGTGGTGGAGGAAAATTCTCTGCCGCCGGAATTGGAAGTTACTGCCCGCACGGCCGACGGCCTGGTGATGGCTCTGGCGCATCGAGAATATCCGGTGATTGGCCTGCAATTTCATCCCGAATCGATTCTCACCGATTGCGGCTACGAGTTGCTGGCCGCATTTCTGCGAATTGCCGGATTGAACGTGCCGAGTTCGATTCCGGCAATTGCCACCGAGCGACCAGTTGCAATGTCCGAAAGATAAGCCGGCAATTTGCAAACTGCCGCGCTTTGCGTTACCGTCAAGCATTCGGCACGCCCGGTTTTGGGCGCCTGGTCCAAAGCGGTGGGAAAAATGTGAGCAGTGAGTTCGCGGAATCAATCGTTTGGGAGCGACGATGAATTTGCCGACGGAGCAAATCGATCGGTGGGGTGAACGCTGGTTGCGTATTTTCTGGCGCAAGCCGCCGGTTGATGTTGCCGAGCGCACCCGCCGCCGCGTCACCGTGCATTTGCTGCCGTTTCTTTTTCTTCTGTACATTTTGGCGTATTTGGACCGCGTCAATGTTTCGGTGGCGCAATTGGGCATGGAGCTTTCGCCCGGCGAAGGAGGCGTGGGCTTTTCGCGCAGCGTGGTGGCTTTTGGCGCCGGCATGTTTTTCGCCGGCTACTGGATTTTAGAAATTCCAAGTGCGCTGAGCGTGGTGCGCGGCAGCGCGCGTTGGGTTTTTGTGCGGGTGTTGGTGCTCTGGGGAGCATGTGCCACGTTGGTGGCCTACATTGGGTTGCCTTTCGCCGCGGCATGGTTTTCGTGGCTGCCACACTTGCCGGAAAACTGGCTCGGGCTCAGCGGCGTAGCCCAGTTTGTGAATGGGCTGCGCACCGATGCCAAATATCAGTTTTACTTTTTTCGTTTCATGCTCGGCTTTTTCGAGGGAGGATTTTTTCCCTCGGTCATCATGTATTTGTCGCTCTGGTTTCGCACGCAGGATCGCGCGAAGGCCATCGCCTTATTTATGGCCGCCATTCCACTTTCCAGCGCCATTGGCTCCCCGATTTCCAGTGCTCTGTTAGGCGTGCATTGGTTCGGCCTGCCCGGCTGGCGCTGGATTTTTATTGTGGAAGGGCTGGTGCCGGTCTGTGCCGCCATCGCCACCATGTTTTTGCTGCCAGATCGCCCGGAAAAAGCACGTTGGCTGCCGGAAGTGGAACGCAGTTGGTTAATGGGTGAATTGGAAGCCGAGCACCGCTCGAAGCAAACCCAGGGCCACGGGGCTTGGGTCCATCATCTGGGGATGGTGTTCCTGCTCACGGCCGTATATTTCGGACTGAATGTGATGAGTTACGGCCTGTCGACGTTCATGCCGGCAATCATCAAGTCGCAATCCGGAGTTTCCAGCCAAGTGGCCGGCTACTTGGCAACGGTGCCATTTGTGTTTGCCTTTTTGGCGATGCTGCTCAATGGATGGCATTCCGATCTCAAGCGGGAACGAATTTGGCATGTGTGCGTGCCGCTGGCGACTGTGAGCGTGGGCATGCTGCTGGCAGCCGCGTTAGATGCCGTACCGCTGGCCTCGGTGCTAATCATCATGGTGGTGGTTGGCTCCTGCATGTACGCGCATTTGCCGACGTTCTGGCCCATCCCCACGATGTTTTTGGGCGCCGCGGCTGCTGCTTCTGCGATTGGCTTTATCAACATGTTCGGCAATTTGGGCGGTTTCCTTGGGCCGAACATCGTGGGCCGCTCCGTCGACGAAGACATTCGTTGGGTTGATTCTCTGCTGAAAGATGCCCACGGCGAGGCGCTGGCAGGCGGCGATTTGCTGCGTCTCAACAAATTGGCAGAGACGATGGCCGGATCGAACCGGCTCACCGCCGAACAAGCCAGCCGCTTGGATCAATTGCTTAACATCGTGCGTGCGGGCCAAACGGTTGACCATAGCCAACAGATCGAATTGAACGAATTGCTTGCCAAGGGAGCAAGTTTTGCCGGCGCACTGCAAAGGCTGGCCCCGTGGCCGATGATGTCGGCCGTGATTATTTTGCTGGTGGGTTATTTTCGTCGGCGCGTGTCGGCGAAAAGATTAGCGCCTGCAGAACTGCCCGGAACGTAACGTCTTGTGACGGCTGCCGCTGGGGTTACAGCAATCCGTAGGCCGTCAGCGTTTGGCGGAGTTTGCCTTCGCTGTCGGCATCCAGCGGGGTCATGGGAAGGCGCAGCGTACCGGTGTCGCGGCCCAAAAGCTTCATGGCTGCTTTGATGGGAATGGGGTTTGTGGCCAATCCCAGCATGTCTCGGCAAAGCGGAAACAGCTTTTTATGCCACTTCTGCGCTTCGGCAATGTTTCCGCTGTCGAAGGCCTTGCACAACGCGATGACATCTTTGGGCACAATGTTCCCCGCGACCGAAATGACCCCCCGGCCGCCGATGGACAATAGCGGTAGCGTTAAACTATCGTCGCCGCTGAGAATGGTGAGATCGGTCAGCGCGGCAATGGCCGAAGCCTGATCGAGCGAGCCGGTGGCCTCTTTCACCATGGTTATGTTCTTGAATTCGGCCAGCCGGGCAAAAGTTTCCGGCTCAATGTTTTTGCCCGTTCGGCTCGGAATGTTGTACACGCACAGCGGCAAATCGACGGCTTCCGAGAGCGCTTTGAAGTGCAGATAAAACCCTTCCTGCGTCGGCTTGTTGTAGTACGGCGCCACCACCAATGCCGCATCGGCGCCGTGCTTGGCGGCAAATTTGGTCAGCCGCAGCGCTTCCCGTGTGCTGTTGCTGCCAGTGCCAGGCATTACCTTCAGCCGCTTATTGGCATACTCGACCGAAGCGGCCACCACACGTTCGTGCTCCTCGTGCGAAAGCGTGGGCGATTCGCCAGTGGTTCCCACGGGGCAAATGCACGTGGCTCCGGCGGCGACTTGAAATTCGATTTGCGCTTTCAGCGCTGGGTAATCGACCTCATCGTTGCGAAACGGCGTCACAATGGCGACCGATAATCCGGCAAAGTTTTCAGCACGGGTAGGCATGATGAAATTAATTGAATTCAGTGTTCGGAATACAAGTATAAAGCCGCGACCGTTGGTCGCGCTGTTTAATGTGCGACGATGGTTTGGGTTTACTCAATCAGCCGCTTCATTTCGCGCACCGCTTCCCGCAGGCCAACAAAAACGGCCCGCGAAACAATGGCGTGGCCAATATTCAATTCGTGCATGCCGTCGATGGCGGCCACCGGCGGCGCGTTGTGGTAATGTAATCCATGGCCGGCGTGTAAGGCCAGTCCCGCCTCGCGAATGCGCTTGCCGGCCTCAATTAACGTGGCCAATTCCGCCGCTTGTGCTTTGCCGGGCTTGGCGAGCGCATAACGACCGGTATGCAGTTCGACGGCTTCGGCGCCCACAGCTTTGGCCAGATCGAGTTGCCGCGGATCGGGATCAAGAAACAAGCTCACGTAAATTCCGGCGTCGCGCAATTTTGCAACCGCCCCCGCCACAGCCTGCCGCTGGCCGCACACATCGAGTCCTCCCTCGGTCGTCACTTCTTCCCGTCGCTCCGGGACCAACGTGGCCTGGTCGGGCTTCACACGACAAGCAATGCTCACAATTTCGCTGGCGGCGGCGAGTTCCAAGTTCAGCTTCACACTAACGGTTTGCCGCAGCAGTTCCAAATCGTGGTCTTGAATGTGCCGGCGGTCTTCGCGCAGGTGAATGGTGATGCCGTCGGCTCCGCCCAATTCCGCTTCGGCCGCCGCCCAAGTGGGATCGGGCTCATGCGTGCGGCGGGCCTGCCGCAACGTGGCCACGTGATCGATGTTCACACCAAGTTCGGGCATGGAGTAATGACAGAGGTAAGTGCTTCGTTCTTCGGTTATGCAAAATCTGCACTCGATTGTAAAGCGGCCGCCTGGACTTTACAAAGCATGCATAATTGTAGCGCCTAGGTGTTGCTTGCGCTCCCTCCCGCAGGCACTAGGCTGCCTCACTGCTCAATTTTGCGTTGTTGTTTTGCCACAATGACCGCAATCTGCAACATTCGATTTTTACTTGAACAGCCGATTTCTCTGCCACGTAATGAATGTGAAACAGGGTGCAATCCTCGTGGGAGAAAACAAGCTATCTTTCATGCAGACGGCAGCGAACGCGATTTGTTGCGTTTGATTTTGACCGCTTTTCTTTTCGTTCCTTTTTCCGCATTCGCGGCGTTCCTATCCGCTGACTACAAGCCGGCAAGCAGCTTTGTCGGTTGTGTCTAGCGACCGTTCGACGGAGAGACATTTGCCGGCCGGCAGGTTCGCGGCCTGGCAACAAATTTGAAAGCGAGCACTGGTTATGAATTGCCAAGAATTGGCCGCGCACATTGAGCGTTTTCAGCCCGACAGCGCGCCGCGCGATGTCGCTCGGCTCTGCCTGCTACTGGCCAATATGGTCGAAAATCTCGACGGTTTGCGACGGGAGGAACGCTTGGCCGACGCCTGCCAAGAGGCGAGTTTGCGCTTGCAGGCGGCCAGCGATCAGCATGCCGCCATGACCGAAGAACTGGAGCAACTAGCGGCCATGGATCCGCGGCAATTCACGCTGCAGCAAGTGTGGGTGCTGATTCGGGCGATCAAAGTGCAAAGCCACATTCTGCAAATGCACGTGGGCGAACCGGTGCAGGAAAAAGCCCAGAGCAGCGAATAGCGGGTGGCGGCTGAGCGGAACTTCCGGGGATTGCAAAATCCACTGATGGCGAGCGACGGGCGCACGGTGAATCGCCGCGCGCACTTATTTCGCCAGTCCCCAGGCAAGCGCTTCCGGACAGGGGCGCAAAAAACCGCCCAGCAACATGGGTTGGGCGGCAAAGTTGAAGTGAATTCGGCTGCCGATGGCCTGATGCCGCCCGAGCAAATCGAACTCGCTATCCGGCTCTTGAGCAAATCGCGTAATGCAGCCGGTCGGTTCGAGTAGCCAGTTGCTATTGCGATAGCCGCGCAACTTGGTGCCGATCGGTCCCAGCCAACTTTCGGCGGCCAGCGTAATTTCGACCGGTTGCGGCGGCACGCGCAGCGGATTCCGCTTCGCTACTGCCCGCAATGCGCCCACCATGGGCGTGCGCTGGCCGTCGGCGGTTTCCACATGCTGACACAAATAGGCCAGGCCGCCCCCTTCTGCATAAATTCGCTTGCCGGAGCAAACATGCTCCTTGAGCGCCATCAACATGCAGTGATTTTCCGCCAGTGCGGCGGCGTGCTCGTGTGGTGAGCCGCAGCCAAGATACACAAGATCGGTTTCCGCGGGTAGGCATTCATCACGCAGCGGCGAAAACACGCGCACCGTGGCTCCCCGCAGCTCGAGCATATCGAGCGTATCGGGAAAATAGCAGTGGAATGCTTCGTCGTAGGCCACGGCGACGCGCACTTTGCCGCGCGGGAGGGTTTGCCGTTCCGTAGCCGATTCAGCCTGCCAGTCGGCTGGCGCGCCATGACGAGCGGCCAACTGCATGATGCTATTTACGCTTGAAAAGCTCCGCCAACGCTGACCCAGCATATCGCACAGTTCACGGGGTGGCTTGCCGCCGGCGGGCAGTGCGGCAATGCTTTTCCGCAAGGCCGTGCATTGGTCCATCCCCCCGACCACCGGAATACCCCACAGCGATTCCAAGTTAGTTTGCCAGCGATAAAAATCGGATGGGTCCGCTACCCGATCTAACAGCAACCGATCGGCAATTGGCCGCGCCGGCAACTGGCACCGGCTGAGCAATTGCACATCAACTACGGCAATGCGCGGCAGATCGAGCCACTCGCCCAGGGTATCCAAACTTCCGCCCAGCGGCGCCGAAGCGGAAGGCGACGAAGCGGATTGTGCCACGCTATCGTCCACACCCTTCCCATTCACTCCGCGCATTCGATCGTTGGACAAAATTGCCTGATCGTAGCGCCCTTCCACAATCGCTAAATCGGCGGTGGTGGCGGTTCGCAAGAACGCTTGCCGGGCAACGTCGGCCGTCATCAGCCAACTATCTAAGTGCCGAGGGGTGTTGCTAGAGATGGCCGCCGCGCCATCGCAGGGCTTGAAGCAGGCGCGCGATAAAAACGTTTGCGTCCGCACACCGTCTTGCTCAAGAGCGTTGAGCAAAGCCCACACCATCGGCTGCGGATCGGCATCGGGCTGAATGGCGCCCACTGCCAAGCGAGGCAAAATCGACATACGAAACCCTGGCGTGTGCGAGAATTGTGGCCGCAGCGCCGCCCCCACGGCTATTTGGCGCTGCCAAGCAAATGGCCCCAGCTCAACTACAGCATTCTTAGTCGCGGCAAACTGTCCGTCAAGCAGAGGGGGGACCTGGCAAACCGCTGTATTTTCCGTGGAAATAGCCGACCGGCATCTCCCAGCGCAAAAAAAGAGCCCCGCATTCCTTGCGGGGCTTCAGAGCCAGGCTCGTGGGGACCCGGCTCATGCAGGGCATTGTTTATGTTTTCCGCCGCGGCCCGCTGGATCCATCGTAGGGCAGGCTAGCAAGGCTGTGACGGTTCAAACGCTTGCTTTACTGCTGCGGTTCCAACACGACGAGGTGATTGCCGCGCTCGGTCCGGATTTGCAACAGCACGCCATCCTTCAGGTTTTCGTTCTTCATGGCGGCTTCAAACTCTTTCGCGGTATGAACAGCTGTTTTACCAACCTTGCGAATCAGCATGCCCGGTTGCAAACCCTTTTCGGCGGCTGCGCTATCGGGCTCGACTTTGCGAATCACTACGCCTTCAAAACCCTTGTAGGCGTCGTTGGTTTCGTCAGCGCTCATGTCGGAAACGCTAAGCCCAAGCTGATTCGCTTCGTACACGGAAGCTGGCGGCGCCTTCTTGAAGTGCTCCTCCGGTTCACGATCTTCCATCCCGTACTTTTCCGGCATGGGCTTAACGGTGACGCTTAGCATCATCGGCTTGCCGTCGCGGATAATTTCCACCGGCTCCGGAGTGTTCAACGGCGAGCGTTCCACCCATTCCTGCACTTCGTGCGGGCTGTGGATTTCGTGGCCGGCGAACTTAGTAATAATGTCTTCCTCCTGCAACTTGGCATCCGCAGCGGGCGTGCTGGGGAACACATCGGCCACCAGGGCGCCTTCACCCGGCTTTACCGAAAGCTTGGAGGCCAACTCGTTACTCACTTCGCCAATTTGAATGCCCAAGTAGCCGCGATGGACCGAACCGTCTTTAATCAATTGCTGGGTCACCCACTTCGCTTGGTTAATGGGAATGGCAAAGCCCAGGCCTTGGTAGCCGCCGCTGTTGGAAGCGATGGCCGTGTTAATGCCCACCACTTCGCCCGTCAAATTCACCAGCGGTCCGCCGGAATTTCCCGGGTTAATGGCGGCATCGGTTTGAATGTACTCGGAGCGGCCGGAGCCTAATTGCCGACCTTTTCCGCTGATAATGCCGGCCGTGACGGTTTTTTCCTGGCCGAACGGGTTGCCGATGGCAATGACCCAATCGCCAATTTCCAAATCGTCGCTGTTGCCCAAGTGGGCCGCCGGCAAATCGCCTTCCGCCTTAATGCGGATCACGGCCAAATCGCTGTGCGGATCGGTCTTCACTTCGGTCGCTTTGTACTCGCGGCCATCGGAGAAGTGCACCGTCACGGTGTCGGCCCCTTCCACTACGTGGTTATTTGTCAAAATAATCCCGCTCTTGTCAATAATGACGCCCGTGCCCATGCCTTCGCGGGGCGGGGTTTGGAAGCTATAGTTTCCGCCGTCGGGCGCGTTCGGAAGCATATCTTTGAAGCGGCCTTCAAACGGCGTGCCTTTGAAAGGATCTTCGCCGTTGAAGTTAAAGCTGTGTTGCTCGCCCCGTTCCGCACGCACTTTCTTGGAAGATTCTTTCGAGTACACGGTGACCACGCTCGGCATGGCCACGTGGGCCGATTCACGGAAAGCGCGCGATAATGCGTTGGCATGCTCCACGACCGGGTCGTGCTTCAGGTCTTCGGGAGTTTTCGTGGGCGTAGAATCTTGTTGTGCAATTTTTACATGATCTACGGGCGCCGGATACGATGCGGCCGGCGCATGATCTTCTCCCGATACCTGATCCTGCTTGATAGCGTAGCTCAAGCCAACGGACAGTCCCACTGCGGCGATGCCGGTCAGCAACCAACCGCGTCGCGAAAAAAGTGCCTTCATACCATTCCTCCTGGTTACCAAATGAATTTCAAAGGGGATGTGTGAGACGGCCGACCCACGAGAAACACTCGGCGGGCATTAGAAGAGCGGCGCCTCTATCAAGCCATTACGGCGGAACGTTTTCGGCGGTTCGACACGTTCTGCCGAAGGCGACGAATATTACAGTTCGACCGTTTCCCATGCCACATAAATCGCCGCCGGAAATCACGGAATTCCCGCATATAGCGCGACTGTGTCAGTCGTGCCCGCCTTTCCGAATCCCCTCACTGTCTTCGTCATAAACCGCAAATATTGACAAAACTCCAAGTCGCAGCTAGACTTACATCGAGTTGCGGCATTTTTCGCGCCGTCCGTTGAAAAGGGGGACAGCGCCGGGCACGTGCCAGTTTCAAACTTGTTGGCGAATTCCATTCGTCATCGGTCAACGGAACTCGGTCATTCCCATCGTCCCCTTTTTCCACGGGCTGCCAGTTCAACTGGACGTCTTGTGAGTATCTTTACGCATGACTAAGCGCTCTGCTCCCGTGGGGACAGAGGAGTTGTCCCCGGAACACCTCGCGCAGTGTGAAGCGCGGATCGGTTACACGTTTACCGATAAATTGTTGCTAACCAGCGCGCTAACGCACGCTTCGGGCGCGCTCCACCGACTCATGTCGAACGAGCGCATGGAATTTCTGGGCGACGCCATTTTGGGCTTCGTCGTTTGCGAGCGCCTGTTTCATTTGTTCCCCGATTATCTGGAAGGCGATTTGACAAAAATCAAATCGATTGTCGTCAGCCGCAGCACATGCGCGAAAATCAGCGATGAGCTGGGGCTGGCCGATTTCCTGATCTTGGGCAAAGGCATGACCACCAGCCCCCGCGTGCCGGCCTCGCTGTTGTCTGATGTGTTCGAATCGCTCACCGCGGCCATTTATCTCGATGGTGGCGATCCGGCGGCCCGCGATTTTATTTATCGCTTCATTGGCCCGGAAATTACCGCGGCAGTGGCCGGCGAATTGGGTGGAAATTATAAATCGCTGTTACAGCAATTGGCCCAGCGCGATTTCGGCACCACGCCCACTTACACGCTGCTGGACGAAAAAGGGCCCGATCACAGCAAGTGCTTCAAAATTTCCGCGCAGGTGGGAACGCAGCGTTACCAGCCCGCCTGGGGCCGCAACAAAAAGGAAGCCGAGCAGCACGCCGCCCAAAACGCGCTGTGCGAAATCGCGGGCGAGGAAGTCCCCTACCCTTCGGATTGAATTTGCCTGGCGTTCAGGGGGACGAATTCACGCCGCCCGTTTCCGGCGAGGCTAAAACCGCTCGCCGGCCAAATCTGGGCACAAACGCCGGCACAGTCTGCTGATAATCTTCGTACAGCCCGCCAAAATGGTTCACCAGGTCCCTTTCTTCCACTCGGGAAGCCGCCACCATGTACGCGCTTAGAATGCCGGCGAATAGCAAATGCCCTGCGCTCATCGTGGGCGTCATCCAAAATGCCGTGAACCAGCCCACATACAACGGGTGCCGCACAAATCGGTACAGCATGGGCGTGTGAAACGGCAGTGATTGGTACTCCTGGCCGCGCCAGTGCAACCACACTTGCCGCAAGCCGAACAAATCGAAATGGCTGATCATCAAGCTGGCCAGCGGCACTAACAACCAGCCGGTGGCAAACAATCCCCACAACACATATCGCCCTGCCCCTTCCACATTCCAAACGGTCGCCGGAAGCGATTGCCACTGCCACATCAGCAGCATGACCGCCAGATTGGAAACCAGCACATACGTGCTCCGTTCAATGGCCGAGGGCACCAATTTGGTCCATGCCCGTTTGAACCCCTCCCGGGCCATCACCGAATGTTGAATGCCGAAGAGCAGCAGGAGAGCGGCATCCACGGCAATTGCTCCACCGACCGACTCAACCGGCGTGGAATCGATCGATTTAGGAACTAAAAAATTCCCCACGAAGCCGGCCATGTAGGCGTACACGGCGAAGAACATCAAATAGCACCCTACCCCATACGCCAAATAAATCCCACGTTTCATGCTCGCTCCTCTCAAAATTAGGCGACATCACTCCCTTAGCCGCCCAAGTATGCGCATAAACCTGTTCGCTGCAAAGTTGACTTCCAGTACACCATTTGGTTGACTGCTAGTACACAGCCACTATCTCGTCACCTTATCACCTCATCACCCTATTCCCTCACCTCTAACCCCTAGTCCCTAGCCCCTAGTTCCTAACATGCCCTCGCCGACGCGCAAAAAATTGATCGAAGCGGCCGCCAAGCGCTTTTATCGCGACGGGTTCCGCAACGTCGGCATCGATCAAATTCTCTCCGATGTGGGCATCAGCAAAACGGCTTTCTACAAGCATTTCGAGTCGAAGGACGATCTGATGCTGGCCGTCCTGGACGACAAAGATCAATGGCTGCGGCAAACCTTCGCCGACATGGTTCACCAGCGCGGTGGGGAATCGGGCGAAAGCAAGCTCATGGCGCTGTTCGACGTGGTCGATTTCATTACCGCCGGCGACGATTTCGCAGGCTGCATTTTCGTGAACGCGGCCATGGAGTTTCCGTTGCCGCACGATCCGGCACATCAGGCGGCCGCCCGCAGCAAGCAAAGCATGGAAGCGCTGATCGAGCGCATTGCCACCGAAGCCGGCGCTTTGCAACCGCGTGTGCTAGCCCAAGAATTGTGCCTGATTATGGAAGGCGTGTACGTCACCAAGCACGTCACGCGCAATCCCCAGGCGGTTCACATTGCGCGCCGCATTGCGCGGCAGGTTATTGCCACCCATCTGCCGGCCGCTTCCGCTGCGCAATGATGCTGAAATAGCTTCGCACGACACGTCATGCTTCGCTGCAGCAATTTCCTTCGCGCCCAAACGGCCTGGTTATTGGCAATTCGTTGCAGACGAATGGTTTTTCCCCGAACTCTCACTATAAAGGAGCCTGCCGCGAAGTTTGCATTTCTTGTCGATAGAAACCAGCGATCAGCGAGCACAATATGGATACATCCCCGAATTCAGCGCAATCGTCCGTTCCTGCTTCTGCGAAAACAGCGCCATGGGTCGCCGCCGTGCTGGCCATGATTGCTGGCTATGTGGATGCCTATGGTTTTATCCGCTACCGCACGTACATGTCCTTCATGAGCGGGAACACCACGCAAAGTGGCATTACCACGGGCCAAGGCGATTTCTTCGCGGCCATTTCCACCTTCACGGCAATTGTGCTATTTGTGGCCGGTGTGTTTGCAGGAACACTCTTCGTTGATCCCAGCACGCGTCGATCTCAGCGGCCCAAGTTTGGCTTGGTCGCAGCCTTGCTGGCAGTGAGCATCGGTGTCGCACAGTTGGCCTCCATCAATCAGCTAGTAAATATCGCCACGCTCAGTTTCGCCATGGGTGTCATGAACACAACGCTTTCTCATTTTGGCGCCGAAGCAGTGAATTTGACATTCGTTACCGGCACGCTGAACAAAATAGGCAGCCACTTCGCCCTGGCTCTTAAGCGGGCGCCGCTGAAAGATGCACAGTCGGTGCGCGATACGCATTTTCGCCGGGCTTTTCTGTTGGCGGCCCTGTGGGCTGCATTTCTCGCAGGAGCGGTGCTGGCTGCGGCAGCGACACCCCGTTTCGACGTCTGGATCTTGTCACTCCCCCTCTTAATCCTGCTGGCTTTGACTGCGCCGGCCCGCGTTCCCAATGGCTGAGCGATTCGTCATCGACATAATTCCCGGCAGATTCTACTTTCCCGCATGACAGCCGCCATGGGCTTTCCAATTTTCGATCAGCGCCAGCACGTGCGCCAGGTCGAGCGGCTTGACCAGGTGATGATCGCAGCCGGCCGCGCGCGAGCGCTCTAAATCTTCCACCCGGCTTTGCCCTGTGGTGGCAATAATGAAAATATCGGCGTGCGATTGCCGCAATTTCTGGCTCACGTAGTGACCATCGAGCCCCGGCAAGCAAATATCGACCAGCACAATGTGCGGTCGGTACGTGACCGCCACCACGAGCGCCTCCGTGCCGTTACGAACGTGCTCGACTTCGTGCCCGCGATCTTCGATGGCCAATTTTAAAAACGTAGCGGCATCGTCATTGTCTTCGACAATTAAAATCCGACAAACATCTTCTTTTTCGGTGCATTCCTCGGTGCAATCCTGCGTGCTCATGAGAAACCTGTTGATTGGACGGGTAGAGAACGATATCCGAGCCGCTCGGCCGGACCAATTCAGTGTACGCTGTTGGCCCGCGAATTGGAAACAGCGCAATTTATCAGTAGCGTGTCAGTTCATCTCAAAAATTTTTGGGTGGCCGGGGCCGAGTGCCGCCGAGTCCCCGGAATTGAAGCTCTGTGGGCTCACTGACCGCCGCGAAACGGTGGTCGGCGAACCAGATCCCAGGCCACCATCCACCAGGCCACCAGACGCTTGCTACCCAGCCCCTACAAATCTTCCGCGCTAAATGTATCTCCTTGGCTGATGTCGCCGGTGTCGAATCCTTTTTTGAACCACTTTACCCGCTGGGCACTGGTGCCGTGGGTGAAGGAATCGGGCACGACGTAACCCCGGGCCGCTTTTTGCAGCCGGTCGTCGCCGATGGCGCTGGCCGCATGCAGCGCGTTTTCGATGTCGCCCGGATCGAGCACATGCTTGGTTTGCTGAATATCGTGCGCCCACACGCCGGCGAGAAAATCGGCCTGCAACTCCAGCCGCACGGAAAGCGCGTTCGATTGTTTTTCGCTGGACCGCTGCCGCAGCGCATCGACTTTATCGGTAATGCCCAGCAGCTTTTGCACGTGATGTCCGACTTCGTGGGCGATGACATACGCCTGAGCAAAGTTGCCCGGCGAGTGAAAGCGGTTTTGCAACTCGTCGAAAAAGCTGAGATCGAGATACACTTTTTCATCTTCCGGGCAATAAAACGGTCCGACCGCGGCGCTGGAAAATCCGCAGGCGGTGTCCACAGAGTTGCGGAACAAATGCAACGTGGGCTTGCGATATTGCTTGCCCATTTTTTGGAATTGGGCGGTCCACACGTCTTCGGTATCGGCCAGGACAACTTTCACGAAGGAGACGAGCTTATCTTCAGCCGGATCGTTGGCAACGCCGCCGCCTTGCTGCTGGCCCAGTGGATTTGCCCCTTGAAAACCGCCGCCGGCGCCGGGAAATCCGCCGGGATTTTGCGGCGCCCCCTGCTGCAAGAGCTGCATGGGATTAACGTGAAATACGGCGCACAAGACGACAATGACGATCAGCGAGCCCAAGCCGCCATGAAACACCATTGGCCCGCCGGGCAGACTGCCGCCGAACATGCTGGTGCCGAACAAGCCCGCACCGCCGGAAGCGCGGTCGTCTTCCACGTTTTCACTTTCGCGCTGGCCTTCCCATTCCATGATGATGATCCTCGATTACAAGATTTGAATTCGGATGGGTTACAGGTTGGCTTGAACCGCCTTGGTCAGCGCTTCGACAAAGAAGAATTCGCCCCACATGACTGATTCGTCCACGCCCAGGTTTTTCTTGGTGTGGTACACGCCATGCTTCAAAATGCCTTCCCAACCAGGCGTGTCGCTGGCCAAGTATTGCGGGCTGCACAGGGCATCGAGCATAGCCAAGGCGGTTTCGCGATAATCACTGGCACGCTCGCGCGATTTGGTTTGGTTGGCCAAATCCAACAGCCCGCTGGCGGCGATGGCGCCGGCGGAGGTTTCCTTTTGAGCGCCCCAGGGGGCCGGCTGCGAAAGATCGGCGTTGAAATCCCAGTAGGGAACTTTGTCGGCCGGCAAGTGCGACAGCCAGTAGGCCGCGTTTCGCTCCGCCACTTCCAAAAATTCGCTGCTGCTGGTGAGCGCGACCACTTTGCTGTAGCCGTACAAAGACCAGGCCAGGCCGCGGGCCCAGGCGCTGTCGTCCCGCAAGCCTTGATGCGTGGTTTGACGCAAGAACTCGCCGGTTTGCAAATCGAAAATGCCTTCGTGGGCCGTGGAGCCATCAGACCGCACGATGGTTTCGCGGGTAGTGCGGCAATGGGCCGTGGCAACGCGGAACAAGTTGTTGTCGTTGGTTTCCTGGGCGGCGTAAAAAATGATCGGCACGTTCATCATGATGTCGATGAACAGCGATTCCGGCGCGACGAACGATTGCAAATACTGCCCCTGTTCCATGAATCGCATGGCCAGGGTGCGCCCCGCTTGAATGAGCACCTGGTTCAGCCGGGCGTCGTGCGTCAATTGATACCACGGCAAATAGGTGTTCAAGAAAATGAAGCCGAGGTCGTGAACTTTGCGGTCGAACTGGCGCTGCTCCAGCAGCTTGGAATAGTGTTCCGCCCGAGCCCGCCATTGGGGATTGCCGGTGCGGCGGTGGAATTGCCACATCATGCCGGCCAGGAAGCCGCCGGTCCAATCGGTCCACAACTCGCCGGCGTGGCGCCACTTTCCCTGGACTGTGTAAATGGGAAAGAAGTTGGCATGTTTTTCGGTCAGCGCGGCGACTTGCCGCTCGGCAAATTGCAACGCTTGCGTGTATTTGGTAATTCGAGTGTCGGGCATGGGCCAAATCCGGTGATGAAATGAAGCAGTCTTACAGACGATCAGTCTCTCTGCTGCAAAGGGTGAATGCAAGTGTGCGAGCCGTGCGTCGAACCCTTGACGCCACGGAGCCGGCGCGGTATGGCCGAGGAATGAACTATGAACCCATCATGCACGTTGTACTGCACCAGCCGGAAATACCGTACAACACCGGCAGCGTAGGCCGTACCTGCGTGGCAGTGGGCGCCAAATTGTGGCTGGTACGGCCGTTGGGATTCCGCATGGATGATTACTATTTGCGTCGCGCCGGCCTGGACTACTGGGAACATTTGGAATGCGAGATTGTTGATGACTGGGCGGCATTGCTGGCGCGGCTGGGCCAGGAATCGCCCGGCAGGCAGCCGTGGTTGTTCACCAAAACGGCGAAGCAAATTTACACCGACATCAAGTTTCAGCGCGGCGATATTCTTGTGTTCGGCGGGGAATCATGCGGTTTGCCACGGGCGCTGTTGGACGCCCAGCGCGACCGGACCGTGCGAATTCCTATTCGCGAGCAAGTGCGGAGCTTGAATTTATCGAATAGCGTGGCCATTGCAGCTTACGAAGCGCTGCGGCAATGGCAATAATGCAACCTTTTGATTTTTGAAAACTCAATGATGGACCCTTAACCCATGCCGAACATTCCTGCCGAGAAGCTCAACTTGTTTGCGGTTGCATTATTAGAAGCCGGCGGCGTGCCTCGCGAAGAAGCCCAAGGGGTTGGCAGCAGCCTGGTTAACGCCAATTTGATGGGGCACGATTCGCACGGCGTCATGCGCATTCCGTATTACCTGGACGGAGTAACGAAAGGAGACGTCAAGCCGGGCGCGGAATTCACGATCATCAAGCAAACGCCGTCGCTGGTTCAGGCAGAGGGAAATTGGGGCTTCGGCCAAACCCAAGCCCGGCGATTGATGGAGCGGCTGATCGAATTGGCGCGCACCAGCGGCGTGGCGGTGGGAACACTCATACACAGCGGCCACATTGGACGATTGGGCGAGTATTGCGAACAAGCGGCGGCGGCCGGCATGGTGTCGCAAATCATGGTCAACACGCATGGAGTGGCGCGACGGGTTGCGCCACCGGGCGGCAAGGCTCCGCGGTTAGGAACCAATCCGATTGCCATAGGGGTGCCGCATCCGGACGGAGCGTTAGTCATGGATTTCGGCACCAGCGCAACCGCCGAAGGCAAAGTTCGCGTGAAGCGAATTGCCGGCCAGCCCTGTCCCGACGGATGGTTGTTGGATAACGAAGGCCGTCCGACCAATGATCCGCATTCCCTATACGGCGAGCCGCCGGGAACCATTCGCCCCTTTGGCGGCGACCAACCCCACAAGGGCTTTGCCTTGGGATTGATGGTCGAGATTTTCGCCGGCGCGCTTTCCGGCGGGGTCTGCATTCGCGAAAAGCCGATCAATCAGCTCGGCAACTGCGTGTTCGCCATGGTGGTTGATCCAAGGCATGTTGGAGGCGGCAAACACTTTGCCGACGAAGTGCTGGAACTCATCAAATTCGTGCGCGATTGTCCAAAGATTGACGGCGAGAGCGAGATCCTGTTGCCTGGCGACCCGGAGCGTAAAACGGCTGCGACACGGCGAAAAAACGGCATTCCCTTGGACGATGGCAACTGGGCGGCGCTGGTCAAGTTGGCCGAAATATTACGCGTTCCATTGCCGCAGTAAGATTAATTTTTCAAAGATTAATTTTCCGACTTGGGCGGCTCAGATTTCGGCTGCTCCGTTTCCGCCGGCGAGTTTTTATCCGATTTTCCGTCCGGCTTTTGCTGAGCTTGTTGAGTATTCGCCTCGGATTTCACCGTTTGGTAGATATCTCCATAGATGGGCAAGTGGCGATAATACACTTCCAGCATGAACGTGCGCAGGCAGGTAACGTATAAACGCCCGCCTTGGGTTCCCCAACGGTCGCCGGTGGGATCCCAGCTTCCTTCCTCGGATCCTTTTTTGATTTGCGTCTCGGGAATGTATTGCCGCATGACGTCGTTCCATCGTTTCCAATAAGTACCGCCGATGTGGTGCATTACCTGTGTCGCGTAATACCAGTAGTAAACGTTGATTTCCATATCGTTGATTGGCTGGCCCGACAGGTTTTCGACGCCGCTGATCAATCGCGGGTCGTCTTGTTTCCAACCGAGGTATTCTCGACACAGCAACCCTTCGGCACACATGGCATGGTTAAGTGCTCCATTCGGCTGGTAACGGTATCGACCGCCGGTTTCGTCTTGGGCGCTATCGAGATAGCGAGAGATGTTCGCAAACGTAGTGCTGGGCACTTCTAAACCCGCCATCTTAGCGCTTTGTAAAGCCATCACGAACCAACCGGTCACTGAGGTGTCGGATTCCGAGTTCGGATTGTAACGCCAGCCGCCCGCCGCATCTTGCGATTTCACGCAAAAACTGACCGCCTTTTCCGCCGCGCTACGATAAATAGAATCGTGCGTCATGCCATACAGCTCGCACAAAGCAATCGTAGCCTGCGCGTGGCTATACATTTGGTGATAGTAGGGCGAGTTCTCGATGAGGAACTCCCCATCGTTGGCCTGCATTTTCAGCAGTGCGTCCCAGCCCTTCTTGAGGACCTGTTTGTAGTCGTGTTTATAGTCGCCGTTATACTGCGGCGTATAACCTGCACCCTGAAAGGCCAGCAGCGCCAGCGCGGTGGCAGTGGTTTTGTTTTCGGCTTCACCTCCGTCGGAATACGGCCCGTTGAGCGTCCAAAAACCGTTGGGCCGCTGATTGCGTTTCAACCACTCTAAGGCGCGATACACGGCCTCTTCGGTTGAGGCATTGCCGCCGTATTTGCCAATCAGCGCCTGTTTCATGCCTCTTTCACGTCCACTGAGTGCTATTCCAAAGGGCACATCGCTGGGCCGATTATTATTTGTTCCCAAGAACATGCCATGCGGCGCAAATTCACTCGCCAAAGGCGGCAACGCCAGGGGATCCGAAACTGGGGGCAATTCGACGGGCGACCACATGGTTTTATCAACGGTAGGATCAGGCGTGTCAGTCGAGAGTCCTTCACGGTTATCTTCCAATAGCTGGTTTCCCTGTTGATCGCTTTCGCTGTAGACAGAGGCCTCGATCGAGGCAGTATCCTTCCTTTTCAAGGTGACCACCATTAACCCCATGGCAATGAGCAATACCATGTGAATCACCAGACTTCCCAGCCAAGGCGGTGCATCTTGCAGTGCCTCGGTCAAGCTTCCGTCGTCCGATGGTTGTATCGGTTCAATGCGTCCCAACGACGTGTTGGCAAAACTCGGCTGCGACAAATCAGTATGCCGTCCGGCGACGTTGATTGTGATGTTCGTATTATTCTGAACTGCAACTGCCGGAACGCCATGCGCGCCAGAACCATTCGGAGAGCCGGCGCGAGGCGGCGCAGCACCACCAGAGAGTGCCGCTGGCGGCAGCAAAGAAAAAGAACGGTCCGGCTGAGATTGTCCGGAAGATTGGCCGCCGGGTTGTGGGAAATTAGGATCCATCATGGCCCGCTTGCTCTTGGCTGGCGGGTTAATTGCCCTGCACTCCGGTTTGCAGCGAACGCCTGCTTCTCGAGTGCCGGACGTGCAACGTTCTATTTTAGCCGCTGTGGCAAATAGCAGCAACCAGCGAGCATCCGTGCGGCGAATGCCTCACTTGGCAACGTGCTTTGTGGGCAACGATATTTTGTGAATGCCCACGGTGGCCAGCATATCCATCACATGAACCACATTATCGTAGGCAATATCTTTATCTGCTGAGATAGACACTTCCTGATCTTTGCCGGGATGCATTTCCGATAGTCGGCTACGAAATTGCTCCTCCGTCACCTGTTGGTCGTTCCAGTAGAGGCCGATTTTGCCCTCCGCCTCATGTTTGATGAAGATATTAAGCGGCAGTTGCTCGGCGGAAGGATCGAAAGCAGCGGCGGTTTCCGGCAAATCGACGCGTACCGGGGTGCTGCCCACAATGGCGGGCACAGTGATCATAAAGACAATTAGCAACACCAGCACCACGTCGACCAGCGGGGTGACGTTAATGTCGGTAATGGGGCCGCCGCCATCTTCATCGTCGAACGAAATCGAAGCCGACATGGCAATGCCTTTAGAAACTTCTCAATTAGTACTGTGGTTCCGCGAAGTGCTTTTCTCCAGCCTCACGCTACATGGCCTTTGCTGATTGCGGCGCCTGAATACCAGCACCGCGATGTTCTGCGGCATGTACGTTGGCCAGCACCAGGTGAGCTAGCGAATCAATCTGTGCCAGTGCGGTTCGCACCTTCCGCAGAAAGAAGTTGTACGACACTACAGCCGGAATGGCTACAAATAACCCCACCGCCGTAGCGATCAGCGCTTGAAAGACGCCAAACATAATCTTGTCCGGATCTTTCGCTGATAAGTCATTGGATGCTTTAATTACGCCGAGCACGGTGCCCATCAGCCCGATAAATGGAGCATTGGCGCCGATGGTGCCCAACACCGACAAACGGGCATCGAGCAAACCCTTAAACCGCGCTTTGGCGCTTTGCATG
>DASRSD010000152.1 GCA_035656635.1 Pirellulales bacterium | reverse complement strand
CCGGTACCGATCGTTCGCAAGGTCCAGGGCGCGTAATGCATTTTTGACCAAATCTTGTGATGTGCCACACAAATGTTGCCGCGGTCGCAAGCATCTTGCCACGAAATCGGCAAATCTGAAAACAATCCTGACCGATGAAGAGCTGCATCGTCTAGCTCAGACTTCGCTGATTTATGATGCAGGAGCGGCAGGCGGTCCGCAGGGGGGTGTTGTCGCTCGGCGGCCAATCAGCCTTCGGCCCTGAAACACAATGCCGATGACGGCCAACACCAAAAACGCCACAGGCAGCATCCGGTCGTCGAGTTTCGTTTGAAATGGTGTTAGGATTGCCGCCGCGCCAGCCAGGCTGGAAAGCACAATAATTGCCCAATCCATTACCATTGCCGCAACAATGGCGCCGATAATGCCGCCGACAATCCAATAAATATCGGGATTGCCGCCGGCATGTAGCCGCGCTGCCAGCGCGATGGCCAAATATCCGCCGGCAAAAAATCCGGCAATCGCAAACGCCAGCCGCTCGATCAAAATCCCCAAAATTGCGCCCAGAACACCAGCTCCAAGGGCCGCTACAAGCCGAATCCATTCTGCTTTATCCGCCAGCCATTCGTTGGCCAAGGCCATACCCAGCAGAAAGCCGATAATGGCGATGCATGCCCAAAATAAAGATCGCCCGAACAACAACACTATCGCACCCAACAGTACCAACACCGCTGGATGCAATGTATCGAAGTTGAAATTAATTACCGGTAGATTTTGCGGCATGGCCGGTCGCTCCCTCGTTGAAATTGTGCGATCATTCTGCGATGCCATGCTGGAGGAGCAAACCGCATACCGGGTTTTTTATTACTGTTGCCCGGTACCACAGGGCCGCAAAAGGCATGTGTTTAAGTAGCCCGTCGTTCGTGGGCAATGAATAAATACAATAGCGCACCCAGCAGAGGCAGAAAGATAATCACTAGCACCCAAATGAGTTTTTCCGTACCTTCCAATTTTGGATTCTTCAAACAATTTACCAGCATGCAAATCCAAAAAATGAAGTACAGAATCCCCAACAAGCTATGAAACGCGCCAAACGCAAGCAGGCCAGTAAACATGCGCATACCTCACATCTATAACACGTGGCCTGTCAACGTCCACACTGGAGTATTCGCATGCTCGGCGTTAATCTTGGCCCGGCCGAACCGAGTTGATTAAATCAACGCGGTTTTCGGCTTTCTCACTTCGCTTCGCGTCGGCGATTCGCCAACCGCACGGCATCACCGTAAAAGTGCAGCACGCGGTTCGGGCGATCGAGAATATCCAACTCTTTGATGTCTTTCGATTTTTCCGTTCCCGGCGGCGCAATCGTCCAGCCCGCATTCACAGGGGCCACATCAATCAGCGCCATGACCGCTACAATCGCGAATAATACTCGACGCATGGGAAACCTCGCATGTAGAAAGACCTGGATGGTTTGTGCGGCTTGCAATCGGCCTTAAGCCGTACGCGCATTATCTATCTGTTCGTATTGTTCGGCTAGCGTTTGGCATCGAGTTCACGTCGGCGAAAGCCGAAGCGATTTCCACAAATATGCCGTAAATGTGCCCGCTAAGGTCCGCACCGTCGGTGCAATTCACACCGTTCGCTGCTGGCGGCCGATCACAAAATACAAAATCGCCCCCAAGAAGTGCAGGAATAAAACCACGAGTACCCAGATCAATTTCTCTACGCCTTCCAAACGCGGATTCACCAACGCATCGATCAGCATCCAAATCCAAAAAATCGACGCTGCCAGGATGACCAAAACCCAAAAAATTCCCAAGCCGGCGACGAAGGGCATTGATCAAGGCTCCTCTGAATGTGTTTTCCGGAATGATGAATTGATTTACGAAATCACTCGCGCCACGGCAAAACCGTCGTAGCCTTTGCTTCCCACGGTTTGCAGGGCCGTGACCGAAACGCGTGGTTCCACCGCCATAAGTTCATTGCAGCGGCGTACTCCTTCCACACTTGCATCATTCGTACCCCGATCAATCACCGCGCCGTTGCGCACGACGTTGTCAATCACAATCAAACTTCCGTGACGAGAAAGCTTTAATCCCCATCGAAAATACTCGGCATTATTTTCCTTGTCCGCATCAATAAAAATCAAATCAAACGGCCCGCGCCCTTCGGCGCTCAATTGGGGCAACGTATCTAGCGCCTTCCCTAATCGCAGCTCAACCCTGTCGGCCACGCCCGCTCGGGCAATGTTCTTTCGCGCAATCTCGGCGTGCTTGGCTTCTGCTTCCAGCGTAATCAGCCGACCGCCGGCCGGCAGCGCCCGGGCCATCCAAATGGTGCTGTATCCGCCTAAAGTTCCAATTTCCAAAATATTTCGCGCACCGACGGTTTGCGCCAGCAGCATCAACAGCTTTCCCAAATTGGGCGTCACTGCGATCGCCGGCAATCCGGCCGCTTCGCTATCGGCCACCGCCGCATTCAGCGCGGCATCCGGCTGCACCAATAAATCGACGAAGTACCGCTCCACAGCATTCCATGTTTCTCGCGACATCCCCGCGATTTTATGCCACACGGCGCCAAAGAGCGAGTGCGCGGCCTGTGTTTTGTCCCGGATTTTTTCTGGGGCCACAGAACCAAGTCGATTTGTCGCCAAGGCGGCCCGCGGCTCCCGAGAAATTCGCGGGCCGCGCTGCAGCGAGGCGTGACAGAACTCAGCGAGTTTTCGTCCCAGGGTGTGCATTGTTGATCAATTATTGATGTCGTTTGAAGGGCGGTCGCGGCATCCCATTAGTGTTGTCTCACCGTTGCGAAACCGCTTCGGTCGCCGCATTAGTCCTTCTATTTTCTCTGGCGAAATCTTATCGGCCGCTCGGCCGCAATGCGTATACAATACGCAAATTTAAACAAATGTACACTACATGAATTCAGAGGCCGCAGCAAGCGCGTTTTTGGGCCACGCTGTCGTGCGGATGTGCCGAGTTGCCGCCGGCAGATAGCGAGAAGTCTCTGCCCGCCGATTACGTGGGCCGCCATAGCTGCTTGCTGCGATATTCACGCCCATGCAAGCCGTGGGCGGAGCGCCCAGGACCCGGCGAAGGGACTATGCCGACGCCGTAGGCATTACCGCTTATGGCGATCTTTTCGACTTCAGAAGCTCCGCGGTCACCACCCGAACACTGAGCAATAAGATGTGCGGTCGGCCACGAAAACCATCAATCGGGGCAGTTAGTTGCCCGACTACTTCCTTGGAGGGATCTTTCTGTCACGCGGAAGCGGATGGAGCCGCATCATGCGCGATTTGCCATTCATCGCTGCGCTAATTGCCTTATCGTGCGGTTGTCAAACCGCACAGATTCAGAGGTTGTCGCTGAATCAGGCGGATATTGTGCGCGATCTCCAATACCAGCAGGTTTTGGATAATCTGGCGATGTTCCAAGAGAATCCTGCGGCGGTGCCATTCTGCTCGCTCATCAACAACGGAGTGGCGCAGTCCGACAGCCTGGCACAGACAAACGTGCCTTTAACTTGGAATCCGTTTACGCTCGTTAGCGAAGCATTCATGCCCATGCTGCAGCACAAAACGAGCGACAGTTGGACATTGGAGCCGGTGAATAGTCCGTACAAATTAAATGCCATGCGCTGCGTTTATCAGCAGGCCACTGGCTTCGCGCCCCTGACCAATCAATGCCCAGGCTGCATCGACTTATTGAAAGATAAGCAGGCGCCATGTGCCTGCAATCAAATGTTAATTCCTCCGCCGGGATGGTACGCCGTTGGAAAAAAACATCAGGTCCCGCATGCCGCCCATTATGTCGGTCATCATTGCGACACGTATGTGTGGGTATTGCCGGGGGGTGAAGATAGTTTAGCCCGTCTCGCGATTACTATTTTTGATATTGCTTTAGCCACGCCGAAGGCCACCAAAGGCTCCGTTACGCTTGCTTCCGACGTCTACAACTCGATTAACGAATCCGTTGATCGCACTATGGAACAGGTTAATCGCACTATGGAACGGGCTGATGGCAGCAACGCGAAGACCCTGCAAGATCAAGTTGACGCGCTGCGGAACGATGTCAACGATTTGGAAAAGTTACGCCAATCGCAACCCTCTGTGCTTCTGTTGCCGTCGACTTCCGAGCAGCAAATTAATCCCGCGGATTCGATGATTCCCGCATTCCGGCCTTTCAACAGCAACTTGCTGCCATGAAGCTATTTTCAGCCATCGTCATTGCAATTTGCCTATTGCCGGCCGGCTGCGGCAATTTGCAATTGCGGCATAACACCATGCAGCAAACGGCGAGCGTGCTCGATTTGCAGTATCAGCAAGTGCTCGATAATTTGGCGATGTTTGAATCCGATCCAATGGCGCTGCCCTCGTTTTCGGAAGTCGAGCAAGGGACGTTGGTGGTCGACAGCACGGCCACGGCGACCGTAAATTTGCTGTGGAATCCGTTTACGCTGATGTCCGAAGTGTTTACGCCCTCGGCGGTGCGCCATTGGAATGGCAACTGGAAGCTGGATCCTATTTGCGGCGGTGCGCGGCTGGATGCGATGCGCGTCGTGTACCAATATGCCGTCGGGGTGCGTCAACTCGGCGATCCTACTCAAGCGGCATGTTGCAAGTTCTTGCACGATGATTTCTGCATCGATTGCAGCGAGTCGCTCATTCCGCGGCCGGGCTGGTTTTCCGTGGGCAGAAAGTGCGACGTTCCCAAGTGCGCCAAGTTTGTCGGCTCGCACTGCGATAAATACGTTTGGGTTCTGCCAGGCGGTGAGGATAGTTTTTCACGACTCACGCTTACTATCCTGGCGATTGCCCTAAATGGGCAGACGCCCTCTGCAACAGAATTGGTGGCACCTCCGAAACCGTTACGCAAAGCCGCTGAAGCTGCGATTTCGCCAGCTTTGCGGCAACAGTTAGATAGTTTTGAAACACTCAAGCCGGAAGTTCAGAAACAGGTCCTGGTCGAACTGCAAAACCAGATTCGGAAGTTGGAAATCGAAAATTTATCGCGACAGCGCGCCGAACTGATGCTGGTTCCCAACGTCATTGAGCAAGTTCCAGCGCCTGCGCCACTGAATCCTTCCACGACCATCGCTCCTGCTTTCCGGTAAAAACCAAAACCGTTGGGTTTGCCGACAAGCCGATGCCGATGGCTGGCAAGCCAGGAGTGCCACTTGACCCACCATCCGGCCCGCGATGTAACGGGTTACCGCTCTGAGTGTGCTACCCCTCACCCCGGCCCTCTCCCGCAAGGGGAGAGGGAGAATTCGATCGCGACGTTGCCTGATGTAAACAACTGTGCGTGATCCATTTGGCTGCATTAGTGGAAGAGGATTCTCACAACTCGTCGAGGTTCAATAAAATGTTGGTGGACCTCTTGAAATTCCGATTTATCAGACGCGCTCCAGACATTCCAGACGGTCGCAGTCCACCAATATAATTCGCACCGACCTCAAATATATCGGTAACCGCGATACCCATCGAGCTTTCATAGTTCAATATCAGCTCGGTCGCAACATTTCCGCGAGTTTCTTGCAGAGGATACACAAGCGTCATGGGAATTTCCTGACCGGGAGCGAAAATGTTTGAATTCGATTGTTTTTTTCGGTTTCCTTCCAATGAACAATAAAATTGAACGCTGCTGCGCAGCCGATGTTTTTTACAAGTGCTCGAATGTTCATTGACTGACGATGTCCAATCGTAATTGGCTCAACATCCACGCTAACCGTAAAAAGCGGAAATCGGTTTTCTGATATTGCTGCAATCAAACGGTCGCGAGTAACTGTTGGTTCAAATTGCCGTCTCAATGAAGCTTTTAAATCGGCTGAGCTAGTAAAAGTGTGATAAGTGTGATACCAGTTAGAATGCCGATTTTTTCCACGAAGTGAGCTGTGTTCCTTTAAAAAACTGAGCAAGCCGAAGTCCATGTCGTTGATCTAGTATCACGATCACATCGTCGCTTTTCTCGACATTGACCAGACAGGTTTCAATAGAGTTTCTATCAGGTCGAACTTGGAAATCCGAGAGCTTGTCGTCTGAAAGAATTGAAGCAATGCCGAACAATTCAAAAAGTGCAGATATCTCTGCACGGATATCAATAAGGTCGTACACCGTAGAGCTAATGAAAATCTTCATGGCCGTATTTGGCGGTGATTTACGACTGATTACTAGTTCAACTCAACTCCGCTTCGTCGTTTTCGCTGGCGGATTTTCTTAGCGTAACCTTTATTTGCGGGTTCGCCAATAACCGGGCCGGCGCTTGGCGTGGGCGATGGCCACTATACAAATCCGATCGTGGTCGTGCCGAAAGACAGCTTGAAATGGGAAGCCAACCAAGCTGCACGCTCGGTGGCGTTTATCGACCATCGCGAAACGTTCCGGGGCGGCGGCAATTTTAGAGATCGCTTCGTTCACCACCATTGCGCGAACCGCTGGGCGGCGATTTCGCTGCGCTCTTGATACCACGCGGCTGAGCTTAACAATTCTTCGGTGGCCGCCGGATGAAAATCAATCCGCACGTTTCAAGCCCACTTGCGAGAAAAGCTGTTGGCGGACTTCGGGCCAGGGTTGCGTAGTGACCGTGCCGGAATCGATTTCGGCCGAGCGGCGTTCGATTTCCGCCAGCCATTGTTTAGAGAGCGTGGGAGGCTGATCGTCCGGCACGCTAGCGGCCAATTCATCGATGAGCCGGAGCTGATCGGCGATGGGCATGCTAGACGCCGCCGCCAGGATGGAATCATAATCGTTCATAAGTGCCTCCACGGCGATTATATCACAAGTCATGCGTTTTCGCCGGTGCCACTACTTGTTCAGCAGTGGGAAGTACGAAAGAGATTCTTGGTAGCCGATGCCGCAAGCTGACATTGGCTTGCAGTCGGAAGCTATAGATGGGCCCAGGGGTAGATCAAGGCTATACAGAAATCGATTCCACATTCACGGGCAATCCAGCAGTGGCACCCGGGCGAGTCGGACGGACACCCCTCACCCCGGCCCTCTCCCGCAAGGGGAGAGGGGAGAACGCTGGCCGTGTGATCGGCTAATCGAACGAATAACCCCTTAATCGAATGACTAACCTTAATCGATCGAACGAATAGCCTTAATCAAACGAATAACCGGCGAACATTACTTCGTCGGGCCTGCCGTCCTTGTAGGCCAGCGCATATTTGCAGTGGCCGCGATCAATGTCTTCCAGGAAATCCATGTTGTCTTCCAGCATTTTGCGCGTGGGCTGCGTGGTGCCGTACAGGGCTTGCAGTTCGGCCTCTTCCAACGGAGCCGCCACGAAGAAGTTGGGCTCGTCGCCAATGGTTTGAATATCGAGGATGCTACGAGTGCCGTCGGCGTCGGCATCTTCCATTGCTTCTTCGATGGAATCGTGCTGCGCGCCCGGGCCCGGCCTGTTGGGATCAACCGGGAAGCTCAAAGATGGTGTCGCGGGATTATACCGGCCCGCCTGAAATTCGCGATCGCGCAGCTCTTGCAGCACGCTGTCCAAATCGGGCTTGTATTTCACAAAATACCAATACGGTTCGCCGCCCATGATGGCACCTCGACCATTTCGAGTGAAGAAAGTAGAACTTGAACGCCCGGTTAAAGCCTAGCATATTTGGAGGCCTTAAAATCCGCGGTGGGTGGCTGGGGTCGAGGGCCGCCGAGCGCCCAGCATGGCCAATGACGAATGACCAAGCACCAATGGCCGAATTCCCCGACTGGCACAGTCGGGCTATTTGCAACTGTTCCACTACCCCACGATTGAATCGTTGGCCTCGGGCAAGTATTCTGGCGTACAAGCGTGGGCTGCGATTCCAGGCGCTGTTTTTATCGGCCAGCGGTTCGCAAGCTGCGCGACTCATCACCCTGCGGTTCGCGGTTTCTTCAGATGCCAACTCCCAGCCCTGTTATGAAATGCCGGCTTTGCCAAAGCGAAATTCCCGACGGCGCCACCGTTTGCCAGGTTTGCAAAAACAACCAGCACCGGTTCATGAATTCGCTGCCGTACCTGACGGGCCTGGCGGCCATCTTGACCGTGTTTGCCTCTATCTTGCTGTTCACGTTCGATCAGTGGCACGAGTTTTTCACGAGCCATTTTGGGGCGGTGCAAGTCCGATTAGTCGCCGCCGACAGCAACAGCGAAGTATGCGTTTTGAACACCGGCGATCGGCCCGTGTTTGTTTCGTACGTGGTGTTGGAAACGCCGGCCTCCAAGTGGAAAGCGTTTTTCCCCATCAACGAGGTGCTGTCGCCGGGAAAGCTCCTCACCAAATTAGCGCCCGACAACTTCGGCAGTTACCTTTCCAAGTTCCGGCCGGTGAAGGGAGCCAAAGCGTATTTGTGGAAACAGAATATTTGGAAGCCGACCACGCGTTACATTTGGTTCACGCAAGATCATCCTGTGTTGCAGGGGCTGGTGAATGGCGATCCAACGTTGATTACCGCCCCGGGCTCCGCCAGCGTAATTTATTATGCCACCAACGATTACACCAAGCATACGCTGAAGGCGGATTGCACAACCTTGCTGGTCGAAATTCCCGGCGCCAACGGCACGTATGCGAAACCTCCGGACGATGCGCTTTCGAAAGTGCCGCCGGAATATCAAACCACGTCAGCCAATTCCAATCCGACCGGCGCCATCAGCCGCGGCGACGACGACAGCGATGAGTGAGCGGTTGCAGCAGGCGGCGGGCGGTAGGCGGCGGGCGGTAGGCAGAAGGCAGAAAGCAGAAGGCAGGGGACGGGGGGCGAAAAAGCGTTTAGCCGCGACCCGGTAGGGGAGCGGTTTGATCGTGTCACACACGGGCCGCGGGAAATTCTTCCAGATAGAGCTCCGCTGCCTCTTTCAGATTCACGAGCGCTTCGTCGATCGTTTCCCCTTGGGTGGTCGTACCTGTTTCTGGGTTGAAGGCCACAAAGCCGCCTTCGGGCGCGGCGGTGAAAACGGCGGTGAAGGTCGCGGTGCTCATGCAGCAATTATAGACGATGTCTGGAGCCACACCAATCGAGAGTTTTTTATGCGGCGAAAGGAGATGGAACCGCAGGGGACGCGGGGGGACACAGAGCTTTGATCGCGTCACGCACGGGTTAGGCTATTCATAAACTTCACGACGATGGGCAATGGTCAGGACTAGGACACGGTTGGCGATATCGTCGGTGCGATAGATAACCCGCCAATCGCCGATGCGATAGCGCATGTAGCCGGCAAACTTTCCCGTTAACCGCTTGATATTATTGTGGCGGCGCGGCTCGCGCTCCAGTTGAGCAAAACAGCGGGCCAATTTCTTCGCCAAGGGCCGGTCGACCGAGGCATAGAACGCCATCGCCTCTGGCGAAAGGATAACTTCAAACATCCTTGCGGACCTTACGCCAGTTGGCACCCTTGCCTTTGGCGATGGAGCGTTCCGCTTGTTTGATCCGCCGGGTAAGCGGCCGGTTGAGCGTATCAATAAATCCGGCCAATGATTCCAGCCGATCCGGCGGCAATTTGTCGACCAGTTGCTTGATTGCGCGACGTAATTCAGCAGTGCTCATACGACAATTATAGATGATGAATTGATTCGCACCAATCGAAATTTTCGGCAAGGGTGGCGCGCCCGAAGTCGGGGACGAGCGTGATGGGCCGCGCAAGGTTGCACAAACCAAGCCCTTCGGCGGCACTCAGGGCGTGCCACCCGTGACGATCGGGGTCGATTGGCAATCGTCCCTCCGGGCCTGTGTCACGCACGGGGGTGCGTGTTCTACTCGGATGTTTTGACGTCGCTCCGCGTCCAGTTGCGCCTATTGAGTTCGTTCTTAAGCCAACTGAGTACATCGGCTTCGTGAAAGACCACTGCAGGTTCTTGGTTCGCAATTAGTGATTTTTTGGATATCACGTCTCTCATAAACTCTTCGCAGAACCTTGACGCCACTGCTTCCGCCAGAATTGCGTATGCAAGACTTCGTGGTCCGGCTCCTTCATAGCCCCATTCAAATCCTCCTGGAAACGACGGCAGCATGGTGGTGTCGTCTGGAAGACTACTGTGATGGATAATGACTTCCACGCCATCGGTTGTCGATTCAGCGACGTACTGTTTAGTGCAGTATTTTTGCATCACGGTAAATCCTCATTTTCGAAACCATTAACTCTTTGAAAGCTTCGAAGCCACCGAAAAACCCTCACCGCTTCATCTTCCACACCGGGTCGGCGGTGTCTTCGCTAGCGGATTTGAACCAGCGGGTGAGGGTCATTTTTTGCTGGGTGTAGAAGGCGATGCTTTCGGTCCCCTGGATGTGCAAATCGCCGAAGAACGATTTGTTCCAGCCGGTGAAGGGGAACCAAGCCATTGGGGCGGGCACGCCCACGTTGATGCCGATCATGCCGGCGTTGAAGTGGCGCTTGAACTCGCGGGCGGCGTGGCCGGAGCTGGTGAAAATGCAGGCCCCGTTGCCGTATTCGCAGTCGCGGCCCATGGCCAGGGCATCGTCCAAGTTTTTCGCCCGCATGACGGAGAGGACCGGGCCGAAAATTTCTTCCTTGGCCAGCCGCATGCCGGGCTTTACTTGATCGACCACGCTGGGGCCAAGCAAAAAGCCATCGGCGGGCAGATCGCGCTTGCGGCCATCGAGCGCGACATTGGCCCCTTCTTTGGCGGCGACATCTAAATACGACGCCACTTTGTCGCGGTGCTGCTGCGAGATGACGGGGCCCATATCGACCGTGGCATCGCTGTCGGTGGGGCCAACTTTCATCTCCTGGCCGACTTTCACGAGACCTTCCACCAGCGAATCGGCAATGCCTCCAATGGGCACGGCCAAACTGCCGGCCATGCAGCGTTCGCCGGCGCAGCCGAAAGCGGAAGCTTGAATGGCTTTGACGGCCTGACCCAAATCGGCATCGGGCATAATGATGAGATGGTTTTTCGCGCCGCCGGCTGCCTGCACGCGCTTGCCATGCTTGGTTCCGGTTTCGTACACGTGCTTGGCGACCGCCGTGGAGCCGACGAAGGAAATGGCACGGACCAAAGGATGCGTGCACAGCGCGTCGACACATTCTTTATCGCCATGAACAATGTTGAACACACCCGCGGGCAGGCCGGCTTCCATCAACAATTCGCCCAGGCGCACTCCACTGAGCGGCACCTTTTCCGATGGCTTCAAAACAAACGTGTTGCCGCAGGTGATGGCCACCGGGAACATCCACAGCGGAACCATGCTTGGGAAGTTGAACGGCGTGATGCCGACGCAAACGCCGACCGGGTGGCGGCTGGTTTCGCTGTCGACATTGGTGGCGATGTTGTCGAGCTGCTGGCCCATGATGAGGCTGGGAATGCCGCAGGAGAATTCGACCATTTCGATGCCGCGCTCCACGCTGGCCCGGGCTTCGGCGGCGGTTTTGCCATGCTCGCGAGTGACCAAGGCAGCGAGCTCGTCGAAGTGCTTGACCATGAGTTCGCGCATGCGGAACATGACCTTGGTGCGATCGACGACCGGCGTTTCGGCCCATTTGGGCAGAGCGGCGGCGGCGGCCTGCACGGCGGCATCAATTTCGTCAGCCCCGCACAGCGGCACCTTGGCGATGACTTTGCCGCGCGAGGGATTGAACACTTCACCCCAACGGCTGGCTTTGGACGAACGCCATTGGCCGCCGATGAGGAGTTTGACGTCGGGGATTTGTGTGGTGGGTTTTTTTGCTTCGGCAGTGGCCATGGTATTTAAGGGGGCAGGGGTTAGGGATTAGGCGGAAGGGTTTGGTACGACGAAGGTTTGCGCCGCAAGGATGCCGCGGTCGTTAGGAAAGTAAGTAACGCCAAGCAGACGCAAACGATGGGCACGACGATCGGTTTGCCCAGAGGTAAAACAACGAAAACGAGAAATCCATTGGCCGCTGCGGCAATTATGCAGGCCCAAAATGCCAATCGACGAAATCGTACGTCATCCATAGCCTCGTATTATATGAAATACGCGGAACTGGCGGCAGTCACCGCCAATTCAGATAGGCAACCAGACCGATTCCGCCCAATAGCATTAGCAGGGCCGCAGAAGGCTCGGGCACGGGAATAACAAACACCCCCGGGCTGCCGATGTTGCCCGCGGCGGAAGCGTACGAACCGTAGCCATCGCCGGCGGAGGACAACACCCATTGGGAGGCGTTGTTGGTCCCCAATACCGCCAGTGAGGTGGGGTTGCCACTGAAGTTTTGCGTTCGCGGGCCTTTCGCATTGCCTGTGCCTTGGTCGTTAAATGTGAGGCGATCGACTAACGTGTTCGTGTTGTCGAAGATATTCATTTCGTCACTACGGCCCAAGTTGTTGCCGGTGGGATGGCCCAGATCGCCAATTACTTCGACGTTGGACGACAAGTTCCAGGCGGTGCGGAAACCGGCGGCATCTTGCTCGGCAATGATGACCGATTGGCTTCCGGCGACCGTGCCAAACGCTGAGAGACTGAATGTGCCGGCCACTTCGTGGCTGTCGTCATAGCTCCAACCGGTCATGTCGATGGACGTGCTGCCGATGTTGGTGAGCTCGACATATTCTCCTTCGGCGGTCGCGCCGGTGCCGGCCTTGGCGTCGTACATCCACTCCGTGATGCGAATTTGTGCGTGTAAAGAATGTGCCCCGATGTGCAGCAATAGCGCTGCCAATAACGCCGCGAAGGTGCGTCTCATGTGCCTCTCCCCTAGATTGTGATGTTCCGGTTCCCAATTTCACGGCCCAGGTTAAGGCGTTCCGAACCTTTCCTGAGCGTGCCGGCTGCCCTGCCGACAGCAAATTCGCGCCGATTCGTCCGTAGCCATCGGAAGCCAAATTGTTAAGATATGGCAATCGATTCCGAACGAAATCGGCACAATTTTCCCTACCATACATTAGCGAAATACCAAACGCAATATTTTTGACGAAAAATCGGAGAACGCATTTATGTCACGCATGGTGAAGGGGGCGCTCATTCAGGCCACACTCAGCGAACCGGGGACCAGCCCGCCGGCGAAAATCAAAAAATCGATGATCGACAAGCACGTGGCCATGATTGCCGCCGCCGCCGACAAAGGCGCACAAGTGCTGTGCATGCAGGAACTGTTTTACGGGCCGTATTTTTGCGCCGAGCAAGAGACCAAATGGTACGACCTAGTGGAAAAAATTCCCGATGGCCCCACGACCAAGCTGATGTGCGAGCTGGCCAAAAAACACAACATGGTGCTGGTCGTGCCGATTTACGAAGAAGACATGAGCGGCGTGTATTACAACACGGCCAGCGTCATCGATGCCGATGGCAAATGGCTGGGCAAGTTTCGCAAAATCCACATCCCACAGGTGAATCCCGGCTTTTGGGAAAAGTTTTATTTCCGCCCGGGCAACATGGGCTACCCGGTATTCGATACCCGTGTGGGCAAAGTGGCCGTCTACATTTGCTACGATCGGCATTTTCCCGAAGGGGCGCGCTGCTTGGGTTTGAACGGCGCGGAAATTGTCTTCAATCCGTCGGCCACAGTGGCGGGCTTGAGCGAATACTTGTGGAAGCTGGAGCAGCCGGCGCATGCCGTGGCCAATGCGTACTGGGTGGGTGCCATCAACCGGCCGGGCTGGGAAGAACCGTGGCGCATTGGCGAGTTTTACGGGCAAAGTTATTTCTGCAATCCGCGCGGGCAAATTGTGGCCCAGGCCAGCCGCGACAAAGACGAAATTGTGCTGGCCGACATCGACCTGGATTTAATCCGCGAAGTGCGCAACACCTGGCAGTTCTATCGCGACCGCCGGCCGGAAACGTATGGGGCGATTACGGCGCCGTAATTCGATTATAAAGCCGCGACCGTTGGTCGCGCTCTGTGAACAATGGCCGCAAATAAACGTCGATAAACGCAAATCATAAAGCGGCGACCGTGGGGTTGCCCTTCAGCTTTCCGGATGATCGAGCAACTCTTTGAGCCGCGCGGCTAATTCCGGCTGCAGCCGATCGAGATATGGATAATCGAGCAGGCCGACTTCGATCATGTCCTGCAAATGGACTTGATCTTTTTTGCGGAATGACGTGAGTTTCATTCGCACCAGCGCATCAAATGACAAAACGTTGAAGGCCTGCGGGCGTCCGACTTCATCGATACCCGGCGCAGGCGCAACATATTCCTTTCGCACTTTCTCTCCAGCGAAAACGACATGTACAGCTTCCCGCGGTTTGCCCTTGGGACCATCGAGAAACATATCGATTCCGGCTGCATGGCGATGGACGAAACCCGTCGATGCAAGTGCGAATTTAACCTTTTCAAAATCACTGCGTTCGACTAGCAAATCGACATCAACAGTATTCCGGGCCGCCGCCGGATCGACTTGCGCCACCCACGCGGCCACAGCATTTCCGCCGATGACTGCATATTTAATTCCTGCCGATTCCAACGCGGCTGTGGCACGCTGAAGACGTTGTTTAACTAATTCCACGGCGAGCACCATCCGATCTAAAACGTCTTCCCCCATGGGAACAACGGTCGGTGTTGGCTGGCTGGGATTCATAAAACTCACATTGCTCTTGCCCGACCAAATTGTAGCACAAATCGCCAGTCCCGCGCTCATTCGCGAGCAGCTTTTGGCCCAAACAGCGGCATCAGCAGCACATACAGCACGAACGCGGTGCCGAAGCTGGTGAACCAGGCGAAGTCGTACAGCGTGCCCCAATAGTCGGCGATGCGCGGCAGGCTGGCTGCGGCCGGCGATGCATCTTTCGCCAGTGCCAACACGCCCAGCTGCGCTAAAAAGCCGGGGATGCACAGGGCGATGCCCACCGCCAGCGAAAAAATTGCCAGCAGGTTGAAACCGCTTGCGTACCAATAAGGGCCGGGCCGTTCGTACAGACCGCGCTGATTGAGCCGCGTGCGGCGGATGACAATGTAATCGGCAATTAGCACGCCGCCGACGGCGCCCAGCAGCGAGGAATATCCAACCAGCCACTTGTCGATATATACGTGGGAGTTGGCCAAAATGCGCCACGGTTGAATCAGAATGCCGATGATGCCGGTAATCAATCCGCCAATGCGGAACGTAATGCGCCGCGGCCACAGGTGGGCAAAATCGTTGGCCGGGCTGACGACATTCGCGGCAATGTTCGTGGCCAGTGTGGCCAAGGCCAACGAGCACATGGCGAACACGAGCACCGGCTTGTTCTGAAACAGCGACAGCAGAAAAACGGGGTCCCACAAGTTCTTTTTTTGGTCGGCAGGCAAATCTTTGTAAATCACAAATGCCGCCGACGTGACTGCCACGCCGATGAATGAATACAGCGCCATGGTGATCGGCAACCCCAGCGCCTGGCCAAGCATTTGATCGTGCTGGCTGCGGGCATAGCGGCTGAAGTCGGGAATGTTGAGCGCCAGGGTGGCCCAAAAGCCAACGTTGCCGGTCAGCGCAAGGATGAAGAAGCCCCAAAATTTTCCTTCCTGCGGCTGCCCGGCGGCGAACTGCGAAGGGCGCGAGAGCATTTCGCCAAATCCGCCAGCGCTGAAATAGGCCCAGGCCAACAGTGCCAATCCGAGCAAAATGAGCAGTGGCGCTTTGATGTTCAGCAAAATGCGGATTGACTCGATCCCCATGTAAATCACGCCCATGTTGATCAGCCAAAATCCCAAAAAGCAGCCGAGCTGTGCAATGTTCACGCCGGAACTGGAATTGCCGGCATCGCCAAAGTATTTGGGCAATTGATCCCAACTGGGAATAAACGCAGTGAAAATTCGGTAAATAGCATCACCGCCAATCCACGTTTGAATGCCGAACCAGCCGCAAGCGACCAGTGCCCGCAACATGGCCGGAACGTTCGCCCCACGAATACCAAAGCTGGCGCGGCAATACACGGGGAAGGGAATGCCGTATTTCGTGCCGGCATGCGCGTTCAACACCATCGGCAGGAGCACAATCATGTTGGCCAGAAAAATGGTGAGGACGGCCTGCCACCAATTCATGCCGCCGTTAATGAGGCCCGAGGCGAGCATGTACGTGGGAATACACGCCGACATGCTGATCCACAGCACGGCAATATCTTTCATGCCCCAGTGCCGGCCGGCGCGATTCACCGGCGCCATGGTGGCGCTGTAAAAGCGAGAGCCCGAGACGTCGGCAGCGAGTTCGACAATGCCGTCGGGTGGAGACGCTGCAGGTGCGAGGGAAATTTCGGCCATGTTCAGCCTTTCGTCATCCGCCGGCATTGGAATTATTGAAAGTGGCTTACCAAATGGGAAGCATTCTAACTCGAATCCGATTTGGGTCGACTACCAAAATTGCGCCCGCAGTTAATTGGGCTTCGTACTTCGATAGCAACTGCTCCAAGCGATGGTTGATTTCCTTGGTCGTGAATTGGGGCAATCGAAACAAAACGACTGACGGGTGAGCAAGCCGTTGCAACGCTAAAATATGGATGAAATCTAGGCCAAAAATTGCTATGACGCGGCTTTCTCTGAAGCCCCTAATCGCACAATCTCCTCATCGGTTGACTCCGCTACAGTTCATCTCATGAATCTGTGGGGGCTACCGACAGCACGTGCAGCGGCCTTGGGGCTGAAGAGGCGCAAGTAACCCCGCTGGGCCGAAGGCCCAGCGCGCAATGGCCAGAGGCAAATGTCCCGTGGGCCAACGGCCGAGGAAGGCAAGAGCGCCCCGTTGGCGAATCATTCGGCCAGCATACCCAGGCCGACGCTGCGCTTGGCTCGACCACGGCGAGTCTGCGACGCTGGGCTAGCGCAGGTTGCCCCTTCGGGGCACAGGGCGCACGGCCCAACCCCGCCATAGCCAGAGGCATCGTCATTCATGTGGGCCAACGGCCCAACCTGCAATAGCCAGGGGCAACGCCCCTGGAATTAGATCGCAAATATTTATTCAAATCGTGCCGTGGGCCGAAGGCCCAACCTACGAGGCAACGCAACATCGCCGTGGGCCAACGGCCCAACCTGTAATAGCCAGGGGCAACGCCCCTGGATGCGGGGCGCGAGAATTATTCATTCAAGCCCCAACGGGGCGCTCTTGCCGCCCGTCTTGCCGCCCCCTTGCCGCGCGCCGACTGCCCATCAATCCCACACGTATCGCTCATCGAACGCTATCTTGTGTCGCTCCAGCAATCCACGAAATTCATCTTGGAACGATCGCCCACGATGATGCTCTTTTTGCGCTTGGATATATCCGACAACATCCGCCACCTTCGACTGGCTGACCGAAAACGCGCCGTAACCGGCCTGCCAATGAAAGCCGCGAAAATCCGCCCCCTTCGTTTTGATCCACTTCGATGTGCTGGTTTTCAACTCCTCCACGATCTCGGCGATCGATTTCACGCGCGCAAGATTCAATAGAACGTGAATGTGATCGGCCATGCCATCCATGGCCAGTGTCGGACAGCCGGCATTCTTGAACACCGTGGTGCCGTAGGCGAATAACTCCGATTCCATCGCGGGGCGAATCCAAGGTTCGCGATTCTTGGTGCTGAAGACCAAATGGACCAGGATCGATGATAAAGCGATGCGTTCCAGGGGCGATGCCCCTGGCTTTTGCAGGTTGGGCCGTTGGCCCACGAAAGTGGGCAGGCAAAGAAGAAGGCTTGCGTCGCGGTGAGTAGCAACCGGCGAAAGCCGCGGCCAGGCCGCACTAGGGAAGCGGCAAGAGCCAATCGGGCCATTGCCGCTTTATCCAAAATGATATTGCCGCCAACCGAGGTAGGCTAATCCGCGCTCTCAGATGGTCGGCGTTGTGGCCGATTTTCCGCAGATATTCCACAGTATGAAGCGAGACACCCATGTCGAGCAGGAGTTTCATTCACGCAGCCCCAACTGCGCCCGGTCCGGTATCATCGTCATTAGCAAGCATTGCCGCATAGAGCAAGCATTGCTGGATATCTTCCCGTTCAAGATCGGGATAATCCGCCAAAATTTCGTCCACATTCATGCCGCCAGCCAGTAATTTGATGACGACACTGACGGGAATCCGTAGTCCTCGAATGCAGGCTTTTCCGCCCATAATTCGGTCGTCGAAAGTGATGCGATCAAGAGTCATGTCCGAGCGCCCAATCAAGTCGGTGGAGGTTGCTTCATTTTAGCTTGGCTATGTGAATTTATCCACGCGACTTTCTTCAGATGCCTCCGGTAATACGATTGTCTCTGGCGAAACGCCGGCCGGGGAAGTGCGGTCGGGGTCTTGGCGATAGACCAGATAGGAATAGATGGTCATCCAGGCCAGGCATCCCACAACTACCACCAGCATGCAGATGAACATCCACGTGGTTTGAACCACTCCCAGCGCCGCCACTGACAGACCCATCAGCACAAACAGCCAACCGGCCAGGCGATGCGTTTTGTTCCACGACATTTTGCTGGACAGCGTCCACGGTGTGCGCACGCCGACAAACCAGTTGGGCCGGATTTTGCTCATGAAATTGCCAATCACCAAAAACAACGCTCCCGTGTCGAGACACACCAGCGTCGTCATATTCACTTTGTAGCCGAAGATCGACAGCAACGAAAAGACATAAACTCCGGTCATAAAAAACACAAACGCCATCCGCACGGCGGTGAAGGCGTTGGTAAACGTGGCGTAGTTTTCCTTGCCTGGATCGATCAAATGCACGAGCCGAAACACGCAGTACAGCACGAGGATCGTGATCGGCAACAACAGCAACCCGGTGAACTTGCTGCCATAGCCGTCGATATCGCCTTTTAAGTTCCAGTGAATGGGAATCCGCTCCGGCAGCTGCGGCCAGGCCCAGGCCGCCACGGCAAACATGGCGGCGATGACGATCCACTGCGGCAATTCGGTGCGCCAGGTAGGTTTCATGGTTTTCCCTTTTTGTTGGGTTTGCCGACGTCGAACAAATCCATCACCGCGGCCATGGTTTGCTCCACGACAGATAAATTCAGGCTGTATTTAATGCTGGTGCCGTTTTTCTCGGCCACGATTAAGCCGGCGTTTTTCAAAATGTTGAAGTGGCCCGATAGGGTCGATTTCGCCAGTGGGAACTTTTCGGCCAATTCGCCGGCGGTCATCTCGCGCTTGCGCAGCAGTTGTAAAACCTGCCGCCGGGTGGGATCGCTCAAGGCTTGAAAGACAGCGTTCATCCGCGGTTGATGGCGTCCTGATTCGAACCCGGCCTGTGCCCGTTAATTCGTTATTTCGCTAACTACCGAAATATAGCCGGGCCAAAAAAATATGTCAAGCAAGCTCAGCCATTGGTAGTGTCCTAATTTCAAATTAGGACACTACCCAGCCATTTGCTTTGGGTTCGTGGGACAATGGGATTGAAGTCCCCTCGAAATGGGAACCACGTAATTCTCGGTGTCATCCAAAAGGTGGGTTTGGAAACACTCGGCGATGGTCCTGACGGCTGCGGCCACCGCGGGCAGCCCAGCGGCGTAGCGGAGCCGGCCAGCACCCGTTAAAATCGGGTGAGAAACATCGGAACCGAACCAGAAACTCCGTCGGAGATTTACTCGTGGCCACGCAAACGCATGCATCGTTGCCGATTTCGGATCATAAACCGTCGCCGTACAAAGGCCCCAGCCGCGAGGAAGTGCTGGCCCTGCGGCAGCAGTATCTCACGCCCGGCCTCTTGACGTTTTACAAAGCTCCGCTGCTGTTGGTCGAAGGGAAAATGCAGTATTTGTGGGACGAGAAGGGGAAGCAATATCTCGATGCGTTTGCCGGCATTGTCACGGTGTCGGTCGGCCATTGCCATCCGCAGATTGTCAAAAAAGTGCAGGAGCAGGTCGGCAAGCTCCAGCATGTGACCACAATTTATTTGCATCCCACCATCGGGCAATTCGGCAAAAAATTAGCCGAGCATATGCCCGAGGGGAGCAATCTTTCGGTCACATATTTCACCAATTCTGGCAGCGAAGCGAACGAAATTGCGATTCTTTCCTCGCGCGAATTCACCGGCAACAGCGAAGTCATCAGCCTGCGCAACGGCTACCACGGCGGCACGCAGGCCACGATGGCACTAACGGCCCACAGCACGTGGAAGTTCAAAACTAATCCCACGATCAGCGTGAAAAACGCGCTGGCCCCCTACTGTTACCGCTGCCCGTACGGATTGGAATATCCCAGTTGCGGCCTGAAATGCGCCCACGACGTGGAGAATGTCATTAAGTACGAAACCAGCGGGCAGATGGCCGCCTTCATTGCTGAGCCGATTCAAGGCGTAGGAGGAGCGGTGACGCCGCCGCCGGAGTATTTCAAAATTGTGTACGACATTGTCCACAAAGCGGGCGGCCTATGCATTGCCGACGAAGTGCAAACGGGCTTCGGCCGCACCGGCGAGCATTTTTGGGGCTTCGAGAATTTCGGCGTCACGCCGGACATGGTCACCATGGCCAAAGGCATCGGCAACGGCGTGCCGCTGGGCGCCTGCACCACACGGATGGAAATTGCCAAGATGATGAAAAACCGCATCCACTTCAACACCTATGGCGGCAACCCCATTTCGATGGTGCAAGGCCTGGCCACGCTGGAAGTGATCGACCAGGAAAACATTCAAGCCAACGCCAAGAAAGTTGGCACGCATTTGAAAAATCGGCTGAAAGAATTGCAGGAGCGGCACAAGCTGATTGGCGAAGTGCGCGGCCTGGGCCTGATGCTGGGCGTGGAATTGGTGCGCGATCGCAAAACCAAGGAGCCCGCCAATACCGAAGCCGCCGACGTGTTGGAAATGTGCAAGCACCGCGGGCTGCTGATCGGCAAAGGGGGCCTGTTCGGCAACACGCTGCGCATCAAGCCGCCGATGTGCATCACCATAGACGATGCCGACTTCATGGTCGATTGCTTGGACGAAGTTTTGACGGAGATCGAAGTGCGGAAATAATGAAGTATCGCGATGTGATTAAACAGATTGAAGCAGCGGGTTGGATTTTGGAAACGACCAAAGGCAGTCACATGCAATATGCACATCCGACACTTCCCGGCAAAGTTACAGTTCCCGGCGGGGGAAAACTGAACCGCGATGTACCGCCCAAGACGCTGAATAGTATATTTAGACAGGCGGGATTGAAGTGAGGGCTCAGATGGACAAATACCTAGCAATCATTGAAAAAGCAAATGATGGGAGCTACAGCGCCTATTTACCCGATGTTCCAGGCTGTGTGTCCTGCGGTGACACGTTGGACGAAGTGAAGACGAACATTCAAGAAGCGTTGGATTTCCATTTCGAAGGCATGCGCCGCGCCGGTTTACCTATTCCGCAACCAACATCCATGTCGGAATATGTCGACGTGGCAGTGGGCTGATTTCGTCGTCTTTTCTTTATGTACGCTCCCGGTCCAATGCGCGGTCCGATGAATAAGCAGGAGCGCAGGGCGTACGCCATTTTTTTGCTGGTGATTTTAGGACTGTTCGCCGGCGAGGTGTGTACCAATTACGCGCCGGTGAAGCTGAGCGTGCTGCTGTTTGTACTGTTTTGGATTCCGCTGCTGGCGTTGCATGAATCCGGTCACGCACTGATGGCGGCATTATTGGGGTGGCAGGTGGAACAAGTGGTGATCGGCCTGGGACGGCCCGTGGCCAGTTTTCGAGTGGGGAGTGCGAGTGTGGAATTAAAGTTATTGCCATTGGAGGGCTTTGCCCGTTCGGTGCCGCGGGATTTGCGGTTGCCGGGGCTCAAGCACGCGCTGATTTACTTGGCCGGGCCGGGCATCGAACTGCTGTTGGCCGGGGCGATTTTGTGGCTGGTCGGTCCGCCGCAACTGTTGAGTCATAGCGAGCAATATGGCATCATCGTCTGGCAAAGCTTGGCGCTGGCGGCCACCGTGGGCGGTGTGCTGAATTTGATTCCGCATGCCGTCCAAACCTCGGCCGGCATCATGATTCCCAACGACGGCCTAGGCATCATCCTCAGCCTTTCCCGCCCGGCCAGTGCCTACGCCGGCTTGATGAACAGCCCCGCGGCCGACAAAAATTAAACAGCGCGACCAACGGTCGCGGCTTTATAATCTGATCACTGATAACCGATCACTGACCACTCCTCTACCACTGAACAACCATGGCCGATTTATCCACCACCGTAAACGGTTTGAAACTCCCCAATCCTTTTGTCATTGGTTCCGGGCCGCCGGGCACCAATGCCAACGTCATCGGCAAAGCGTTTGACGAAGGCTGGGGGGCGGTCATTTGCAAAACGGTCAGCCTTGATTCGTCGAAGGTGATTAACGTGCAGCCGCGGTACGGGCGCTTGCGCACGGCGGAATCGAAGGAAATTATCGGCTGGGAAAACATCGAGCTAATTAGCGACCGGCCGTTCGATACCTGGATCGACGAATTCAAACAGGTGAAAGATAAATACCCGGACCGCGTGCTGATTTGCTCCATCATGGAGGAATTTCGCAAAGACGCCTGGGTGGAAATTGTGGAACGCTGCCAGGCTGCGGGTGTGGATGCCTTCGAGTGCAATTTTTCCTGCCCGCACGGCCTGCCGGAACGTCGCATGGGTTCGGCGATGGGAGAGAACCCGGAAATTTTGACGGAAGTATGCCGCTGGGTGATGAGCGCGGCCAAAGTGCCGGTGTGGGCGAAGATGACGCCCAATGTCACGCACATCGAAGATCCCACCCGGGCTTCGCTCAAAGCCGGTTGCGATGGCATTAGCGCCATCAATACCATTCGCAGTGTGATTGGCGTCGATTTGGAAACGCTGCGGCCGGAGCCCAGCGTGGAAGGTTACACCACGCCCGGCGGATACTCGTGCAAGGCGGTGCTGCCTATTGCGCTGCGAATGTGCATGGAAGTGGCGCAGGTGATTAAAAAAGAATTTCCCGGGCGAACGCTGTCGGGCATCGGCGGCGTGGAAACGGGCAACGACGCGGCACAGTTCATTCTGTTGGGCAGCGACACCGTGCAGGTTTGCACGTATGTGATGAAAGTGGGTTACCGCTGCATTCACGACATGTGTAAAGAGCTGTCGGCGTTTATGGACAAGCACAACTTCAAATCGCTGGACGATTTCAAAGGGCACAGCCTCCAATACTTCACCACGCATTACGATTTGGTCGCTCGGCAGGCGGAAGCGCGCAAGGCCAAAGCCGCGGCAGCCTCGAAGGACGGCAAAGTCATTCGCGCCGACAGCGAATGGAAAGGGGACGAATTTGTAAAGCAAACCGACGCTCTGGCCCGGGGATGATTGAGTTTGCTTAGCCCGTGCGGCTACGCCGGGCGGCATCGGGTAATTTTCGCAAATCGCCGAGAAAAAGGCATCAGATTTTCCCTGCTGCGGCAATCTGTTAGACAGCGTCTGGGAAAAATGTTAGATTTTTTAGGCATCGGCGGTGGCCAGTTCTTGGGCCCGGAAAGTCGCAGTATCGATTCGCGTCGCCCTTTCATCAGCCTGGCAGGGGCGTTTCAAATTCGATCCAAACAATTTCTAAGGAGTGATCGTCATGAAGTGTTGCATGCGCTTCGGAAAATGCCTGATGGCGGTGGTCGCCGTAATGTCGGCCTCGTCGGCCCTGGCGCAAGGGCAGGGGCAAGGGGGCGGTCGATTCGGCGGTATGGGCGGCGGTTTTGGTGGCGGCTTCGGCGGCGGCGGGGGCGACCCGTCGTTCTTGTTGATGGCGCCGTCAGTGCAAACAGAATTGACGCTTTCGGACGATCAAAAAACGAGCTTGCAAAAATTGCAGCAAGATATGATGGCCAGCGGCCGCGATTTCTTTCAACAGATGCAGGGGCTCTCACAAGAGGAGCGGCAAAAGAAAGTCCAGGAACGCGCGAAAGAAAATCGCAAAAAGATCGCCGAAATTCTGCTGCCGCAGCAAATGGACCGGCTCGACGAAATTAGCTTGCAGCAGTCTGGCGCCGGCGCCTTAAGCCGTGACGATGTGGCGGATAAATTGGCGCTGACCGACGATCAGAAAGGAAAGCTGAAGGACTTGGCCGACGATACGCGTCAAAAAATTATGGACACGTTCTCCGGCGGACCGCCGCAAGATGACCAGGAGCGGCAAGAAATGCAAAAGAAGGTGACCGAAATTCGCACGCAGCAGAGCGACAAAGCGCTGGCCATTTTGACCGATGAACAAAAAAGCAAGTTTGAAAAAATGCAGGGGAAGAAGTTTGACTTGGCGTCAATTCAATTCCCTGGCTTTGGTGGTGGTCGCAGACCAGGCGGCGGTGGCGGAACTCCCGGTGGCGGGCAAGGAGGGAACAAGAACTAGCGCTGGCCTGCAATGTCTGAAAACACAAGGAGCGTCGAACGGCCGTTCGACGCTCCTTTTTATTTGCAACCGTCGATTGATCGGCCCCTTGGCTGTGCGTCTTTACGGTTGTCCGCTCAAGGGGGATGCGATCTATTTCACCGCGCCAAAGGCGGCGAAGCAGCAGTTGGCGTGCAGCACTTCCACGGTGCGAAAGCCAACTGCCCGCAGCAATTCTAGTTGAAAAATGAGCGACTTAGGCGTGTCTTCTTTCTCGATGTAAGCAAACACATCGGCGCAATATTCAGGCCCTTTCAGCGCTTCTAAATATTCGGCGTAACGCTGCTTCATCAGCTCCCGAACGTTGGGCAGATCATAATCGATTAAATCGAAAATCCACAGTGATCCGCCGGGGACGAGTGCGCGGTGTATTTTCGCGAACATGGCGCGCCACTGATCGTCGGTGCGCAAATGATGCAATGTGGCCGAGGCGACAATGATGTCGAAGGCCGCTTCGCCCAAGTCGATTTCGCGCATGTCCCCTTGCAGGGCGCGGATACTGCCTGGGCTGACGGCGCGAATGCGCACCTGCGCTTTGTCGAGCATGGGCTGGCTCAGGTCAATGAGCGTGACATTCAACTTTGGCAGGCGCTCCAATAATTTCAGCGTGTAATTGCCCGCCCCGCAGCCGATGTCCAACAACCGCTTGGCCTGCGGATTGGTGCTGGCGGCCGCTGCGGCAATTAATTCCAACGCCAAGGGCGCATCAACCGTCGCCGACTGGCCGGTTTGCAGGTTGGAAAACCGCTCCACTTCGCTATCAAACCGCTGACGAATTTCCTCAACGCTGGATTTCATGGATGCGCTGGTCCTCCAAAACGGACCTGAGATGGTGTGACCACGACAAACTGGTCGGCCAATTGGTTCGCAAATGCAACCAACAGCTTTCGTAGGGCTTGGATTTTGGCAGCCGATCTTTCGTCGACAAACCGCAAGAGGATGATCCCGCGATGAGGCTGCCCCTGCCGATAGACCTTCTCGCCAAAATCCTTGTCGTTCGTGATCAGAATCCAATTCTCGGAATGAGCCTTCCGTATGACAGCGTCATCCGTCATGCCTCGGGCTTCGTCGAATACAGAAAACACTTCGTGCGATTGTTCGCGTAGCCAACGCGCTACACTGGGGCCAGTGCATTCATCGACAAGGAACCGCACCTAGGTGGTCTCCGCCTCCAAAGGCATGAACGCTGTATTCGAAATGGACTGCGAAGCGAATAACAAGCAGGCTTGAATATCTTCCTGGACAACGCCTTGATATTCGGCCGTAATATCTTCGATCGTTGCGCCGTGTGCCAGCAAGTTAAGAATAAAATCAACCGAGAGCCGCGTACCTTTGATGGCTGGCTTTCCAACCAAAACTTTGGGGTCTGATACGATTCGCCGGAGAAGTTCTTGGTCTTGCATAGGATTCGCCTCACGCTCAATTATAGCAAATCAATCTAAGCCCGTCGCTACAAACTTCCGCCGCATGGCATCACCTCAGAGGCGCTGAATTTTCCCAGCCAATCCGATTCTTATATTCCTATTGCCTTAGCAAAACGTGATGCGCCAAGTGAAGTACCGCCATTTTCCGCAGCGGTGCGTTTGGTCTCATCAAGAATGTGGGCCTATCAGTCATCGTGAGCATTATTATACCCATGTGTCGGTTCGCGCTTCAGCTGTTGGCCGCGTTTTTGGTCGCCCACGAATTTGCCGTCGCGGACTTGGATTTTGCCGCGGACGGAAACGGCGCTGGGGCGGCCTTCCAGCGGCCAGCCTTCAAAGGCGCTGTAATCGACATTCATTTGCTGAGTTTTGGCGGAGATGTTGCCGCGATACGCCGGGTCGTATATCACCAGATCGGCGTCACTGCCAAGTTGAATAGTGCCTTTGCGTGGAAACAAACCAAAAATTTTGGCGGCCTGCGTGCTGGCAGCATCGACAAAGCGGTGCAAATCGATGCGCCCTTTCCGCACGCCGTAGCTGTAGAGCAAGTTCACGCGGTCTTCGATGCTTGGAATGCCGTTGGGAATTTTGGTGAAGTCGCTTTTGCCCATTTCCTTTTGACCTTTGAAATCGAACGGGGCGTGATCGGTGGCAACGGTGCTAACGAGTCCCGTCGCTAAGGCATTCCACAGTTGTTCCTGGTGCCGCTTTTCGCGCAAGGGCGGCGACATCACGTATTTGGCCCCTTCGAAGTTCGGCTTTTCGGCATAGCTGCGGTCGAACACAAAATGCGGGATGACCGATTCCACCCACATTCGCACGCCGCGGTTATGGGCCGCTTGGGCTTCGCGCAGCGCATCGCAGCAGGAAGTGTGCACCACGTATACATGAGCGCCGGTGAGCCCGGCAAAAGTAGCCAGGTGATGCACGCCTTCGGCCTCGACCACCGGCGGGCGGGAAGGCTCGTGCCACTTGGTGCCGGTTTTGCCTTCGGCAATTAGCTTTTGCTGGAGCTGCGAAACCAGTTCGGCGTTTTCGCAGTGGGCCGTGACAATCACGCCCCAGCGCTTGGCCAACTCCAGGGTGCGGAACAGCTCGGTGTCGTCGAGATTGAAGGCGCCTTTGTACGCCAAAAACACTTTGAACGAGGCCGTGCCGTCGTCCACAATTTTCCGCAACTGGTCGGGCGATTTTTCATCGAACCGGCTGACGCCAAAATGAAATGTGTAATCGCAGGCCGATTTGCCGGCGGCTTTCGATTTCCACAATTCGTACGATTCCACAGGATCGTCGTTGCGCGCGGGGCAAACCATTTCGATCAGACTCGTGGTGCCGCCGACCAACGCCGCCCGGCTGGCGGTTTCGTACGTGTCTTTGGCGAACGTGCCCATGAACGGCAGATAAATATGGACGTGCGGATCAATGAACCCGGGGAAGACGTATTTTCCGGCGGCGTCGATGATTTCGGCGTCCGGCGGGGCGGAAAGGTTGGTGCCAATGGCGGTAATGGTTTCGCCGGCGCACCAAATATCGGCCTTATATCGCTGATCGGCGGTTATGATTTCGGCGTTTTTGATGAGCAGTGGCATATTGAGTTCCCCCAAATTTGAAGGTCGATGTGTGGATAAACGGCGCGAATTGTTAGGAAACGATTTAGCATACCGGTGCCATTGGGTGGCCGCCAGAAGCGATCAGCGCAAAGAGAAACCCACGGGCTGCATCCCGTGGGTTTCGGGGGGAAAAACAACCATCAAGAGATGGTACTGTAAACCCGTTAGGCATTACCCGGCGGGACTACAATTCCAACTCCTTGTTGGCAGCGGATCAGACAGGCGAAAGCGGGTTTTCCCGAGCAAAACTCGCCATCTTGATATTTTTCCCCTGACAAACAGAGTTCACGTCCCAGCGCGTGCTTCGATCCAAAGTTTTGCAAAAATCCGCAAATTACTTGTCGAAAACGCTACCCGACGCAACGTTAAAATAGCAGTTGCCCGAGTTCTTGTCTTTGAGATTTCGCGTTATTTATTTGAGATAAATTACCGCCAACGATTCGCCGCCTGGCAAACGGCTGCCCAAATTCCACTTTCCATGCGTGCGGCGGCCGAAAATCAGGGGGGATCGTACCCGCCGGTGTGCCAGGGATGGCATCGTCCAATGCGGCAAATGCCTTTGGCGGTTCCCAGCAGCACGCCATATTTCTGCACGGCCCCGATAAAATAGTTGCTGCAAGTCGGTTGAAAACGGCATTGTCGCCCGACCAGCGGGCTAAGCGTCCATTGATATATACGGACCAGCAGAATCACCGTCCAAGCGGGCAGATTCACCAGGCTTTGCCACAAAAAATTCATGACAGAAGGGCGGAAGTCGGTCGCGGATGTTGGGATTTTACCGGGCCAAACTTCCGGTTGATACCGTCGGGCTGATGTGCGAACTGCTCCGTGTGAAACGCTCCGTCGCCCAAATATCGGCACACGATTGTTCCAAGAGCCGGCTAATTACATAATCTATCTCACCTGGCCGGCATGCTGTGCCGCGACATAAAAACTGCCGGCATCAATCAACATCATTTATATCAGAGCTTAACCGATTCCTAACATGTGTGTGATAGCGTGGTTGCTCCACGGGGGCACCCGGCCACCGTATTAGGAAGAGAAACGCTTGAATTTGGAGGATGTCCCGTGAGCACAGTCATGATGGCGAAATCCCGTATCAGCACGCGCGAGCGAATTTTAGTCGTCGATGACGAAGACGATTTGCTCGAACTGATCAATTACAACCTCTCCAAGGAAGGCTACCGGGTGCAGTGCGTAGCCACGGGGGAGGAGGCGCTGGAGGAAGCCCGGAAAGGGCTGCCCGATTTAATTGTCCTCGATTTGCTGCTGCCTAGCGTCGATGGCCTGGAAGTTTGCCGGCTGCTGAAATCGGATTCTCAGACACAGCACATTCCGATTATTATGTTAACGGCCAAAAGCGAAGAGGCCGATGTGGTCGCCGGCCTGGAACTGGGGGCCGACGATTATCTTACCAAGCCGTTTAGTCCTCGCGTGCTGCAGGCCCGCATTAAGGCGCTGCTGCGTCGCAAGCCGAAAGAAGGCATGGGCGAGGCGGGCACTATCCGCATTCGGCAACTCAACATTCACCCTGGCCGGCACGAAGTGTTGCTCAACGGCGCGCCGCTCGATCTGACGTACACCGAGTTCCGGCTCCTCCAATTTTTGGCCCGCAAGCCCGGCTGGGCATTTACCCGCGGCCAAATTGTCGACGCGGTGAAAGGGGAAGATTACCCTGTGACGGAACGCTCCGTCGACGTGCAGGTGGTGGGCCTGCGGAAAAAGTTGGGCGATTTTGGCGCCAACATCGAAACCGTCCGCGGCGTGGGTTACCGGTTCAAAGAATAATGACGAATGTCGAATAGCTTCATGACGAACGTAGGGCGAGGCTCAAAGCTTAAACGTCGGGTTGAAGATCATCCCTACTGCTGCGAAAATGACGTCGCCGGCCCCGCTTCGAGCTTAAATTTGGAATCGGATTCGTCACTGGTCATTTCTCCTTCGTCATTTACGCATGCAGCGCCTTGTTGGGCATCTTGCCGTTCGATATTTCGTGGTTTGCCTGGCCGCGTTGATGGTCTTTGGCTGGTGGGCGGCACACGCGTTTAATACGTCTCTCACGCGCGCGGCTCGGACGGAGCTGGAAGCAGCGGCCAATTTAGTCGCCAGCGAAATCAGCCTGCTTGTCGTTGATAGCGCAGCCGCGGACGACAGTCGCAACCAAATCGCCGCCAATGCGGTGGCGCGCATCGCCCAAAGCACGCGCACCGTTATTACCGTGGTGCAGGCCGACGGCGCCGTGTTGTTCGATACTCGCGAGAATCCGCGGCAAATGGAAAATCATTCCAACCGGCCGGAAATTGCCGCCGCTCTGGCTGGCCGCATCAGCACGGAAACTCGTTACAGCACCACTCGCAACGAGCAAATGCTGTACGTGGCTGTGCCGCTTTTGCGGGAAGGGAAAATCATTGGGGCGGTTCGGGCGGCAAAATCGGCCACCGAGTTGCAGCAAGTGTACCACGATAGCTTGCGGTCCCTTTTGGTTGGCATAATCGTGGTCGGCGCGGGCGCTGGGCTGCTCGGTTGGTGGTTGTCGGCCCGCAGCGGCCGGCAAGTTCAATTGCTAAGCGCGGGGGCACAATTGCTTTCGCAGGGGCAGCCGCTGCCCAAATTGCCGCGGTCAGAAATTGCAGAACTGGCGGAGCTGGCGGCGTCGCTGGCCAAAATTGCGCAGCAACTGGAAGAGCGCTCCGTGCGCCTTGGCCGGCAGGGGCACGAGCAGGAAGCCGTGCTGGCCAGCATGGTGGAAGGCGTGTTGGCCGTTGATTCGGAGCAGCGCGTCATCACGCTCAATTCCGCTGCTGCGGCGCTCATCGGCGGCGCGCAGGAAGAACTGCCGGGCAGGAATTTACAGGAAGTGCTCCGCAATGCCGATCTGCGGCGGTTTGCCACCCGCGCCTTGAATTCGCCCGATCCCATCGAAGATGACATCGTGCTGCACGGCAAAGGCCAGCGCATTATGCAAGCCCGGGGCACGGCCCTGCGCGATGCCGCCGGCCGAACGGTGGGCGCAGTCATTGTGCTGAACGATGTCACCCGCTATCGGCATTTGGAAAACTTGCGACGAGATTTTGTCGCCAACGTGTCGCACGAATTGAAAACTCCCATCGCCTCGATCAAAGGCTTTGTCGAAACACTGCTGGACGGGGCGCTTGCGCATCCGGAAGATGCCCAACGGTTTTTGCGAATTATCGCCAGCCATGCGGAGCGGCTCAACAACATCATCGAAGATTTGCTCAGCCTGTCGAAGATCGAGCAAAGCGAGCAGGCTGTGAATTTGCCGCTGGCGGTTGCGCCGTTGGCGCCGGTGCTGGAAGCGGCGGCCAGCAATTGCCAACCGCAGGCGGCGGCGCGCAACATCGAAATTGTGGTGGCTTGCCAGGAATCTGCGCTGGCGCCAATCAACGCGCCGCTGTTGGAGCAAGCGGTGACCAACCTTATCGACAATGCTGTGAAGTACAGCGAGCCCGGCAGCCAGGTGCTGGTCGAAGCGCACATGGCAGAAGCAGCCAGCGCTGCCGCGCACGGCGCGCCGCGGAAAAGCATTGCGCCGGAAGTTGTCATTGCCGTGCACGATCAAGGCTGCGGCATTGCCGCCGAGCATTTGCCGCGTTTGTTCGAACGGTTTTATCGGGTCGATCGCGCCCGCAGCCGCAAATTGGGGGGGACAGGCCTGGGTTTGGCCATTGTCAAGCACATTGTGCAGGCCCACGGCGGGCGTGTTTCGGTCAACAGTACGCCAGGAGGGGGGAGTGTGTTTAGCATTCACCTGCCCGGGGCCGAGGTTCCGGTGGCGGTTTCGTAAAAGTTTTTTCCGGTTAGCCTGGGGCGATTTATTCCGCTCAGATTAGGGATTTTCCACCGCCACCGTTCCATCACTCGGGGGGTAAAGCCATGAAAAACCAGCCAAAAACTGGCATCTCTTCCGGCGGCTCCCGCAAGCGTCAAAACGAATGTTAGTCCCGCGTTTAGCCCTGGTTTCCAACTTTTTCCATTTTTCCTGATGCCGTGGTAGCAAAACACTTGCAATGCTTGTAACGTCTGAGTAGATTGTGAGAAGTTCTGAGCGGATTGGGTGTATTTCCCGGGGGGGGGAAGTTTTTCTACCGTAATTCTCTGGACCACAACCATATCATCAACAGAGGTGGAGTCAGGCTTATGAATCGCATGATGAAGACAATGCTGGCTGCAACAATTGTGGGAGCGTTTGCCGCCTCTGCTTGGGCGCAGGACACCATGATCCTGTCAACCAGCAATACCAATCCGCTGTATGGCGATATTATTGGTCGCCAAATCGGCCAAGCGGCCTTCACCGCTCCGCTGTATGTTTGGGTCACCGCCAACACCGGCGACGAAATTGCTCCCCAATCGCTGGGCTTCACCAACGAAACTATTAACGGCAATACCAACCCGGTTCCCAATTCAGCCGCCGGTATGGGTCTAACGTACACCGTGTCGGGCCAAACTCTGGTACCTGGTTTCAGTCCTCCCACTGCCAACGTGTTTCTCTTGAATGGCGCATCGATGTACAATCCCAGCCTGGGCAACGTAACTTTTCCTGTCAGCGCACCGACTACTCGGTGGGATAATGTTACTACCATTACCGCCGGCAGCATTTCGCCGACCAGCTCCATTGCTGACGTGAACGCCATTGGTAACTCGGTGGCCCTCAGCGGCGCCACTCCTCCCGTAGTGACTAGCGATCCTGCTTCCTATCGCGGTTTGGAAAACGTCAATGCGGGCGCGACGCTTGGCGCCGGCAAAGATCCGCAATCGTTGACGATTGCTGGCGTGTCCTATTTCCTGGCGGGCGAAGTCGATTTAAGCGTGACCGGCTTCGGCACGGCCAACCTGGCGATTAGCGAAGGCAACCCGGCCATCGCTCAAGGAGCTACCGATATTGGCCCCAACGGCGGTGCCAATGCCAAGTACACCTTGGGCAGCACCTCCGTGCGGGTCGCGCTTGCTGGCGATGCCAATCTTAACGGGACGACTGACTTGGGCGATATCAACCTGATCACCAATGTCGCCAACTGGCAGAAACCAGGAACATGGGGTGGCCTAAATGGCGATGTGAACGGTGATGGTCAGGTAAATCTCGGCGACATCAACATTGTGACGAATGTGGCCAACTGGCAAAAGTCGATCGTCGGCAGCTCGTCGATTTCGGGCGTGCCCGAACCGGCTAGCTTCGTGCTGTTGGGCTTGGGAACGGTAGCGCTGCTGGTTCGCAGCCGCCGCAAGAATGTGGCCTAGGAGAAATAAGTAAAATCTGGCTAAAATCATATCATGCAGTAGCAATATAGTAATTTGGGTTTGATAGAGGCGCTTGTGGAATGAGTCATTTAGGGAATTAGGAACACTAAAACAGAAGAGGCAACCAAAATGTGCTTGCAATGGCCGGAGGTGGGATTATAATCAACAAAATCGGGGTCCGTAAAAAGCGGTAATAGGAAACAAATATTTACCAGGGAATTGCAAGTGAAAACAACCAGGTTCATAAGGAGCTACAACATGCGGCGGATTCTTGTTCTTGCGGCGGCAGTGGTTTTTGTCGCCAGCAGTGTAAAAGCATCGACCATTACCGGTGAGCTGATTGATCTAAGTGCGTCGAACCAGACTGTCGGCAGTGTTCATACGATTGAAATTCTGGTGAAGAGCGATACGCCCAACGGCATTGCCTCGGCGAGTTTCGATGTCGTCAGCGCTGGCACGCAGAAGGCGAACTTTGGAACGCAGTCTGGTGCGAGCCAGGCAAATTCGACGACATTTGCAGCAAGCATTACTGGGGACGGATACTCAGTTGTTAAGCCAAGCCTGTCGACTGACGGCGTCAGCGACTCGTCGGCCTGGTTCCCCAAACCTGTTACGGGCGCAACAGCGGATGGTGACTTTGACGCTATTGCGGCTACTGTCTTTTCAACTCCCGGTGCTGTAGATTCGGATCCAGGCGACAGCCTTGCTTTGGGTATGACGGGTGGCTTTGAAGTTGTGGGGACCGAAAAGTGGGTGTTCAATGCGTCGGAAACCTTAAACTTGTATATCGATCACCCGACATTTTTCGCGGATGCCACAGGTGGCCTTTCAGGAACCAATCCCAACTATGATACGGTCGCTTCGGCCGGCCCTCTTTCGGTGACGATTGTTCCCGAACCGGCCAGTATGATTTTGATGGGATTGGGCGGCCTCGGCTTGGCCTTGTGTGCCCGTCGCCGTCGTGCCTAGTTCCCTTGTTGACCCCGATTTGAATTGTTGAAAGCTCCAAAAGGCCCGGTCGAATTCGACCGGGCCTTTTTCGTTGCGCTTCATTTTTCAGGGAACTAAAATCGCGACAGGCGATTGAACCGCTGATATAGTGGTTTGCAGTTGGAACAGAGGGAGCCCTAATTCTTCTAGCACAAAGGAGCTCTCTCATGCGCAAATTGATTTTGACCACGGCAATTCTGTTCGCCGGATTATCACGTTTGCAGGCGGCAACCATCACCGGAGAACTGATCGACTTAAGTGTGTCAAACACCACTCCCGGCAGTGTTCATACGATTGAAATTCTTGTGAAGAGCGATGCACCCAACGGTATTGCGGCAGCCAGCTTCGATGTGGTTAGTGTCGGGACAGGCAAAGCGAACTTTGGTACACAGTCCGGGGCAACGCAAGCAAATTCGACATCATTCGCAACAAGCATTGGTGTGGACGGATATTCCACTGTAAAACCAAATCTAAACGTGGATGGTGCTTCCAACACCAATGCATGGTTCCCTAAGCCGGTGTTTGGCGCTACTCCGGATAGCGATTTTGATGCAATTGCCTGCACGTTGTTTTCCACACCCGGTGCAGTCGACTCCGACCCGGCAGATGGCGTAGCGCTGGGCATGACGGGCACCTTCGAAGTGGTGGCCACGGAGAAGTGGGTGTTTAACGGTGGTTTCGACATCGACCACTTAAATCTGTACATCGATAACTCGACATACTTCGCCGACTCCTCCGGAGGCAATCAGGGGACTAATTCTTCGTTTGATAATGTGGTTATTATCGGAAACACGCCCGAGCCGGCCAGCCTGGTGCTGCTGGGCTGCGGAGGCCTGGCACTAGCGGCAGTGGCTCGTCGCCGTCGTTTTGGTTAACCCGCAACGGCTGAGGACAGCCGTCACTACATCGTCAAATCAGGCCATGGCCAGAATCTAAGCGGGCAGCCGGATGCTCATAGCATCCGGACCGGACGGCGTGGCTGTCCGGCTAATTTGAAATTTACACCAAATTGACGTTTGCTCTAGCCACTTAAACGGGATTTTTGAGCCGCTCTTCACCGTGGTCGTGGCTTAATTTGAAAAATGTAGCGGTGGCTGTCCTCAGCCACCATGCTTTATATTCGAGGAAAACGGCTGAGGACAGCCGTCACTACATTATCTCTGATCTAAATTAAGCCAGGACCTTCACCGTTAATTCATTGCCCACTGTGCAATTGCTGGGTACCATGGAAGGTAGGCAAGGCCGTGGAAACAGGCTTGGGGACCGCGTGGCGTAGGCCAATCCCTTTTCGTTGCGCCCGCCGGTCAAACACCAACGCAGTGGCCCAAGCAGAGGACGGCAGATCGGCCGCATGCAGAATTCACACCGCACCACTTGCTTTTCCAGTGGCTGGCGCCGGGGAGCGCGCTTCCTGGCCTGTGCCTCGCTTTGTTTTGGGGCCACGGCGGCAGCCATCTCCACAGCCCGCGGGGCAGAGCAAATTCAGGGGATTCAAAACAGCACGGCCCCGGCCTCCAATTACGACCGCTTCGACAACAGCTCCAGTTTCATTGGCAATCCGGCGAATTGGCCGGGCGGCCCGCCGGTGAATGTGCCCAGCACTCCCTATGTTTGGTCGGGGGTGGGGCGCACGGTTCCCACGTCCAACGACTACATTAACGGTGTGAATGCCAGCGGGGGCTATTACGATTACTGGGCCACGATGATTTCGCCCAGCTTTTTTGTCAGCGCGTACCATTTTCATCCGGCGACCGGCGACACCGTGCGGTTTTATTACACGAACAATGCCGGCGGCACCAGCTACGAAGACGAAACGGTTACCGGCGGGCAGGCCGTGGAAGTGGCATTTCCTAGCGCACAAGGCGCCCAAGGCGATTTGTGGATTGGCAAACTGAGCACGCCGGTGAGCAGCAATGTCGCCACGTATCCGATTTTGTCGCTGCCGTTTGTCAGCCAATACGGCGATCAATCGGGCGGGCTCGGTGTAGAAACGTTTGGCCTCTCGGATACGCCTGACGAGGTTACCTATCCTTATGGCACGCAAGCCACGCAGCGGCTGGGCCGGAACGTGATTAACTCAGGCACAGCGCATTATTACAACTCTTCTCAGGTAGGCGTGGCGAACGTGGACCATACCAAAGGGGGCACCGTTTACGAATACTCCTACGACAACCCGGGCGTGGGCCCGGACGAATCGCAAGTGGAAGTTGGCGATTCCGGCGGCCCAAGCTTTTTCCTGTACGGCGGATCTTCGCCGGCGATATTAGGCGTGCACTGGTTTGAAGGCTCGTCCGACAATGTGAATATTAATGTCTCCGGCGATACCTTGGTGCCGGCGTATTTGGCTTCGTCCACCGGGCTAAGCGGCGGGCTTTCGTACATTCAGGCCGTGATGAACATGCTGGGCAACCCGAACAGCGAAACCGTTCGGACCGAATCGCCGATTTTGGGCGACATGAATTTCGACGGCCACGTCGACAGCAGCGACATCACGGCGATGGAGCAAGCGCTGACGAATTTAACCGGCTACGAGACCAAGTTCGGCCTGAACGGCGATTATCTGAAATTTGTTGGCGATTTAAACCATGACGGCGTGGTGAACAACATCGATTTGCAAAGCTTGCTGAATATATTGCTGGGCGGGGGGGGAAGCATCAGCCAGGTCCCCGAGCCGGGCAGCATAACGCTGCTTGGCTTGGGCGGCCTGGCGGTGCTTTTTTATGTGCGCCGTCGCCGCGGGCTCACGGCAGCTGCTTGATGCGCGACCCAGCACGCAGCGAACCATAGTACGCTCCGCCCCAATCACTGCGCCCACGTTGTTCACTACCGCGCGGTGTAGGCAAAGCAATCGTCCACGACCCAGGGGGTAGACCAGTTGCCGTTGTCGCCGTTGAGCACGTCGAAGAAAAAGCACTTGAAGTGCTCACACCGCATGCCGTAAGGCGTTTCGCTGGCAATGCGATCTTTGGCGGTCAGCGGATCGACGCCGGCATGCGCGAAGTAATGAATTTGGCCGTCGGGCGTGAACGACATTCCCAGCGTCCACCAGCCCGGCTCTTTAATATCCACCGCGTTGTAATCGGCGCCATTCATTCCGGCCCGCACGCGCAGCGTGCAATAATCCTTGGTCTTTTGTCCGTCGCCTGGATGGAAATAAAACATCATGCCGGGCCAGTATTCGTCGAGGACCGTTTGGCTGCCGCCAAAGCCGAAAAAGCTTTTGGAAGCTTTGGTGGTGTAGGCATCGCAAGCGGCGCGGAAGCAAAACGAGTTGCCGTCGCGCCGTTCCCACTTGGCCCAAGTGGGAACGTACACATGCGCCACCACGCTGGGTGAACGGGAAACGGAAATTGATCCGCCAATGCGCTGATCGACTAGCCCAATAAAATCGTCCTGATGCGTTTGTCCGCTGAACACACCCGGCACGCCGGTGTACAAAGACATGAGCAGCATGGAGCCTTTGCTGCTGGGGATGCCGCCGGGCGGCGTGGCCACGCGCTTCACCACATCGGGCTGGCCGCGCTTCAGGCCTTCGGCCCAACGGCCATTGGTCGAGTGGCCCGAGGGAAGCCGTTCCTGGTGATCTTGCTCTTCGCTGCTTTTGGGCTCGTTGGCAATGTATTCCCACTTGGGGTCTTCAAAATCGTCGCCGACTTGCGTCAGTTGCTGGCCGGCGCCGGGCACTAAAACTTGGGCCTGAAGCTTAGTAGGCCAAAACGCCAGAGCCCCCAGCGCGGCGCCCCACAGGGTAGCCCGAAATGTGGTGGGCAACTTCCGCCGGCCGATCCGCCGGCGCGCGGCAGAAGCAGGATTAAAGTCGGAAAGCATGCAAATCATCCTTGAAGGTTGGGCCGATTGGTCCGGGCATCCGTGCGGCCATGCTCTGGGTTTCATCGGAGCGGGCTCAAGAAAAAATTGATTGGCACAGCGATTGTGCGGATCTTAACAGGCGGGGGGAGAAACTTGCCCGGCAGCTGAACTAATTTTGCCGGAATTTGTGAAGTTTGGCGTGCCGCCAGAGGCATGGCCGAAAGGAGACAATGTGTACCTAGCCCGATGGTGGCGGGCCGAGCGGGTTCGGCCGCGTAAAATTCAAATTGGTCCCAGGACCCTCGAAATATATTACTTGCATTTTGGCCGTGCCTCGGGGTAAGATAATGCACAAGCCGGGAAGACGAGCAGGTGAAAAGCAAATGCTTTAAGTTTGCCGCCGTCAGGGAGCGGTCGACAAATTGAGGGGATATTTGCAGCCAAACGCCACGGGGTGGTACGCTGTTTTTGCAGCGGCTTTTCTGTGATGCGCGGCTGCACCCAATTATCCGGTTTATCGATTGCTCGGGGGAGGAGAATTCTGTGAAACGTCGCAAAGTGCGGCCGCGTGAAATGGGATTTACGCTGGTCGAGTTGCTTGTTGTGATTGCAATCATCGGGATTTTGATTGCCTTGTTGCTCCCCGCCGTACAAGCTGCGCGCGAAGCTGCGCGCCGTTCTCAATGCCGGAACAATTTAAAGCAGATTGGCCTGGCCGCGCAAAATCATCTTTCCATTTACAAAATCTTTCCCACCGCCGGCTGGTCATATAACTGGACCGGCGATCCAGATGCCGGCTATGGGGCCAATCAGCCGGGTGGCTGGCTTTATTCGCTGCTGCCTTTCATGGAAGAACAACAGATTCACGATATGGGCAAGGGAATGGCTTTTTCAGGAGGCGGGACGGGCGGGAAATACGATGTTTTGGCCCAAATGCAGGCGCAGGGGATCGCGGTGCTCAATTGTCCTTCACGGCGCGGCGCTACGGTGGGAGTCGTTTTCGACTCCCAAGCCAATCCCGGTAACTATCCCACGAACTTCAACCTCACCTTGTTGACGAGCTTAGGCGGGGCGAAATCGGATTATGCGGGCAACGCAGGAACCCTTTTTGGTAGCGGCGTCACCGCCCACGGCCAAGTCAACCCTACGGATTGCTGCGCGACTGTACTGCCACCGGGCGGACCTACCGCTGCAGGTAAGACCGCTGCAGCATTTTTTGCGGGCATATACGGGAACACGGGTGTCTTTTACCCTGCGAACCCTTTTAGCCTGAGGCAAATACCGGATGGTCTAACGAAAACGTACCTGGTTGGAGAAAAGTCGTTGCAGCCGCAGCAGTACGATTCAACGGCACTCACTGTGAATAACAGGAATTATGGGGACGACAATACGATGTACCGAGGATACGATTATGACAGCGTTCGCTTTGCATCTAACTACTATGGGGGAACGCCGTCGGATGCAGGCGAGCCTACCCTACCGACAGAGGCGATAATTGCCGCAGATACGACGGGAACAAAATTTTTTCCGCCTGTGAGGGATGCCAATGACACCAACCCCGCCGACACCCCTGGGTCGGCCGGATTTCTCAGGTACGAAGCTCCAAACTTTGGCGCCGCGCACCCGTCTGGCTGCCAATTTGTGATGTGCGATGGCTCTGTGCAGACGATCGGTTACACCGTCGACCGGCTAGTCCATTGGCAACTGGCAAATCGAATGGACGGCACGCCGGTCGTGCTCCCGTAGCAGCCTGATGCATCCGCCCATCGTTTCTGCTGATCCGGCAGCACTTTGGCTGTATTCTCCGGCTTTTGAACCGGCATTTGCACTGGCCAATCGTCGCAATAACTTCTTTTTACGCAACTTGCGCAAATTCCTTGACAGCGGTGTTGCTGTGTATTAGCTTACGTACTGGAGCGACGGAACTCGGAGGCCGCGCAATCTCTATTGCGTGCGACAACGTCATTTCCAACTGGGTGGAGGAATCTTATGGCCTTCCGTCAATTTCGGCGCGCGTTGGTCTGCGCGGGCGCTTTGGGGATTGTATCTTTTGTGTTTGGGAGAGTCGTTTCGGCGGCCAATCTGGCCGTTGATCCGAGCTTTGAATTGGGAACCGCGTCTGGCCCCGAAAATACAGGGGGCTGGAACTTTGCAAACGGCGCGGCATTAAACACCACTCCTGCCGACTCACACACCGGCAATAATTCTTTGAACGTTACCAACGGCGGAGCGGGCGCTGCCTCGGGCGTTCCTCTGGCGTTTGAAACTTTCAATATTGGCGTTATCGCCGGCGCGAAGTTCGATCTCACTGGGTGGGGAATGACAACCGGGCAGCTTGTTCCCCCAGGTGCATCGAACAATGGCACCGATTTCGCGGGTGTTCAAGCGACGTTCTTTTCCGGCGACAATGCCACCGGCGCTAACCTGGGCACGGTGGAAACTGGAGCAACCAACGCGAAGTTTTCCAACCACATTGATTCCAACAGCCCCGTGGGCCAATGGATTGCGCTGGACACTGGTATTTTTACCGCTCCGGCTGGTGCCCAATCGATACAGATTTTTGGCATCGCCGTTTTCCCGCAGGAGGCAATACCTGCCGGCAACGGCGTATTTATTGACGATCTCGATTTGGAAGCCGTTCCCGAGCCCGCGACGCTTTCGCTGTTGGGCTTGGGTTTGGTCGGCTTCGGCCTGGTTGCCCGTCGTCGCTTCCGATAGATCGCTGAATTGAATTCACCAACCGCGCACGGATTTCAAAGGCCGTGCGCGGTTTTTTTGCGCGCTTGATGCGAATCCTCGCCGCCGCCGATTGCTCGAATCCGGGAATTTTGATTGAACACCCCCTTCTAGCGTACTATGCCCTTTAACGCACGGAAATGTTAGCATTGGGGCTGGTATTCTTAGTCGCGGCGTTTAAAACGACGCCGCCGGGGGATGATTTTCGGGCTTGTCAATGTCAGCGGAGCTGTGCGGCCGTTTTCGTGGGCCTCGGTAACGGCAAACGCGCGCTTTATCAGAGAGAACGGAACAGAAGCATGAGAATTGGCACTCGGAATTCCGGTCGGCGAAATTTCACCCTGCATCGTGGTTTCGTTCCCGCACTGGCTTTCGTGCTTGTCTTGGGAATTGCTACTCCAAGTTTCGCCACAGAACCGGCAGCGGCTGTGAATGCTCCCAACGGCCTCCCCTGGCTGCAAACGTTGTCCAACGATTTCACTTCGGCCAATGCCCAAACCGATTTAAACCACTGGACCGCAGAATTTGGCACCGGCGCGCAGGATGGATTAAACGGCTGGGGGAATAACGAATGGGAGTACTACAACGACGCGAAGACCAGCGGCAACCTGTCCAATAGCAACTTGTTTATCAACAGCAATGGCTTGAACATCACTGCCATTGTCCCCAACAATTTCACTACGCCCCAAGTCACCACCAACACCACTACCCACCCAGTCAATTCTACGGAGATCACTTCCGCGCGCATCAATACCAGTAATTACTTTTCGCAGACTTACGGTCTGTTTCAATGGACTGCTTCCGCTCCGTCGGGCAGCGGCCTGTGGCCCGCCCTCTGGATGCTTCCGCAGAACTCAAAGGGTTACGGCTCGGGCTGGCCCACGTCGGGTGAAGTCGATGTTTTTGAATCCGGAGGCGGCGGCGGTTCGACCGCCAACCAGCAGGAGCAAGGCTCTTACCACAGCGGTCCAAGTTTTGATATCAGCGCGACGCAAGTGTACAACAGCAGCAGCCATCCCGGCTATAACACGCAAAATTCCCACACCTACGACTTGCTATGGCTTCCGGCTGGCGCGACTTACAACGGGACGACCTATACCCACGGTCTGTTAGCATGGTATGTAGACGGCTTGCTGTATGAATCGCAAACTGGAAGCAATGCCGGTACTAATAGCACAGGCTGGTATAACCCCGGGGGAACGGGGGCTACGAATGCGGCCCCATTCGATAAGAACTTTTACCTAGTCATGAATCTGGCGGTCGGCGGGCAATATCCGGGCTTTAACACCCCCAATAGCCGTCCACCCATTGCTGCGGGCAGTTACACCATGACCATTTCCGACGTCGAAGCGTTTTCCCTTCCTATTCTTGGCGACGTGAACCGAGATGGGCATCTCGACGCCAAGGATGTCACTGCCATGGAACAGGCGCTGACCAATGAAGCAACCTTCGCGGCCGGCGAAAGCCTAACAACGGCTCAATTGAACCTGATCGGCGATATGAACGGGGATGGCAAATTCAATAATACCGATTTGCAAAGCCTGATTAACGCATTGAAATCAGGGAAAGGCTCAACCGAAGACGTCCCGGAACCATCGACGTTCGTTCTGCTGGCGTTGGGTGGCCTTGCCGTCTGGAGACGAAAGGCGATAACCCGGACAATTCGCTGATAAATTGCGGCGCTTTGATCACCACGCTGAATGGCAGCCAATGGGGGGCGGTCGGGGCTTCGGTCCGATCAAATGCCCTCGGCCAGGGCAAATTTCGCTTGTAAAGAGGCTCTCTCGTTGGCGAAATGTTCGTAAAATGTTTGCATTCGCCGTAGCTTAAGATTAAAAAAGAACTAATAATCTGCGAATCAATAGGGAGTGCGTTCGGGGAGTCTGTTTGACCAGCTGTTTAGGGACCTGGCTCAGCGTTGGACGCAGTCGGAGCGCCGGTTAAAAACGCCGACGGTTGTGACCTTGGACCGGTTCTAGGCTCAGCCCATATGGGAAATATCAACACGGGTCATTCGTGAAAGGGACAAACATGAAAACACAATTGAGACGGTTATTCTCTCTGTCGGCAATAGGTACTTGCATGCTTGTATTCGCGCAAGCGAGCTGGGGACAGACGAACTTATTGGTAGATCCCGGGTTTGAAATTGGGACAGTAACTACCAATCCAAACACCACCGACGCACCCGGCTGGGCAGAATTTGGCGGATTACCGTTCGAAGGAGAGAATCCGGGCCCTCCTGATAATTTTGTGCCCCCAGCGGGTGGCCAGCCTACCGTTGCGCACAGCGGCGTTTGGGATATGGAGATGCCCGGCGGCAATGGTGGCTATTCCGTTCCAGGCGCGTATGAAGTTCTCCCTGCCAGCCCAGGGCAGGTATATACTTTATCCGGTTGGGTAAGGACCCCCAACGTATTGGTAACTGGCAGCAATGACTTTGCGATATTACAAATCGCGTATTTCGACGGGCCATCGGGTGGCACGCAGATCGGAGGGGCGATAGGCGTAAATTTTGGAACACCCGGAGGCGGTGGTGGGATACCGCTTCCGCAAAACACGTGGGAATTTGGCAGCGTAACGGCCACGGCCCCGGCCAACACCCAATCGATCCTCGCATATATGCTGAATATCAATGGCAACTCGAATGCATATTTCGCATTCGATGACTTAAGTCTGACGTTAGCTACTACCGCAGCGCCTCCAGCGCCGGGTGATTACAACAAAAATGGCCACGTCGATTCCGCCGACATTAACGCCTTGGAACTGGCGCTGACCAATTTGCCGCTATATGAAAGCACGTACAATGTGAGCGCTTCCGATTTGGCCGCAATCAATAACATTCCTGGCAATAGTGGTTCCAATCTAACCAATTTTAAAATGCAGGCACTAATCAACCTTCTCCTTGCCGGCAACGGAACAATCAGTGCCGTGCCGGAGCCGACGTCGTTTATTTTACTTGCACTTGGTGGATTCGCGGTCGCAGCCGCCGCAAGAAAGCGTGCTGCGGCATAGGGAACTTCACTGGTTAAGTAGATCACGCAATCGCTCACTCGCCCCATCGCGATTATGCGCTACGCTCTGGCCTCAATCATTGCGGCACTCGGCGTTTGTCTGATCGGACATAGCGGGACGTTTGCCGCCGACGCTCCGCCCGGCTGGAAACTTTCTTGGAGCGACGAGTTCGACGGCAAAGACATAGACCGCACCAAGTGGGATTTCGATCTCGGCAACGGGTTTTACAACTATGACGGGAATCAATGGCTTAGCGGCTGGGGCAATAACGAGTTGGAGTATTACACCAAAGAGCCAGACAACGCATTCGTCAAAGAAGGCATGCTACATCTTCGCGCGCTGAAGCAGTCGCTGAACGGTTGCGGTTACACTTCGGCTCGGCTCAAGTCGCGCAGCGTGGACGGCGGCCCATTGTTCAGCCAAGCATACGGCCGTTTTGAGTTCCGCGCGAAGTTGCCGACGGGCAAGGGTATTTGGCCGGCATTGTGGATGTTGCCGCAAGATGAGAAGTACGGCCCTTGGCCCTGCTCCGGAGAAATCGACGTGACGGAGGCGCGCGGCCAGGAGCCCAACAAGGTGTTGGGCACCATTCATTTCGGCTCGCGCTGGCCCGGGAATGTGCACGCCGGCAAAGATTATATTTTTCCCGACAACGGCACGATTGCCGACTTCCACGTATACGCGTTGGAATGGGAGCCCGGCGAAATCCGCTGGTATGTCGACGGCAAACAGTACGAAGACCAAACGTTTTGGTGGAGCAGCGCCAAGTCGGGCGGCAAGGCAACCAACCCGGCCAGTGAGCCCGACTTGCACCCGTGGCCGGCGCCGTTCGACCGGCCGTTTTTCATCGTCATGAATGTGGCCGTGGGCGGACAGTTTCTGGGGCCGCCCGATCAAACCACCAAATTTCCGGCCGAAATGGTGGTCGATTACGTGCGAGTTTATGAGAAAGCCGGCGGCTACGGACCGACCAAGCCCCGCGGCGAAGGCAAGCTGCCCTTCAGCCATCCCTGAACCATTGCGGCAGCGCGATTCTAAGATTCGGCAGCGCGTAGTAAGTAGCACATCATCACGCGCGCCGCTAAACTATCGACGGACTTTGCCGCGATAGTGCTCTTCTGATTATTATTGTTGTTTACCCGGGGGGGTGAATGAACTGAGAGAAATGATGTCGTCCCGTCGTGTTGTTGTTGCCCTGGGAGTTTTCTGGGCGTGGTCGGCGCTTTCTGTAGTTCACGCCGCAGACAACCTGCGAGAGCATTTGCTGTTGGACGCGCATTGGCGGTTTCATTTGGGAGATTCCTCCGAAGTTGGCAATGCCTTGGATTATCCTGAGCCCAGCGATTTGGCGAAGGTGCGGAAAGCCGATCTAGCGAACTGGGCGAAGATGGAATCGGAGCAGGCCGATGCAGTAGCAGCGCATTCCGGCGAGCACTTGGATTACGTGCAACCCGCCTTCGATGCTTCTAGCTGGCGCGAATTAAATTTGCCGCACGATTGGGCAGTCGAACTGCCGTTCAGCGAGAGCGCGAATTTCCAGCATGGGTTCAAGGATCTGGATCCGAAGAAAGGCACGACGATCGGTTGGTACCGGCGGAACTTTTCGTTGCCGGCATCGGACAAAGGACGCACCCTCACTCTCGATTTTGACGGGGTTTATCGGAATTCGCTCGTGTGGTTGAACGGCCGTTGCCTGGGGCGGCATCCCTCGGGATATTCGAGTTTTCAATACGACATCACCAAATATGCCAACTGTGGCGACGGCGAAGCGGGAAACAACACGCTGGTTGTGCGCCTAGATGCCACACGGTTTGAGGGCTGGTTCTACGAAGGGGCGGGAATTTATCGGCACGTGTGGTTGAACAAGACGGAGCCGGTTCACGTGGCGCATTGGGGAACATATGTTACCACTGCGCCGGCGGACTCTGAATCGCAAGGTGCGGTTGTCACGGCCCGCGTGGATATCGAAAACGATGCGAACGATGCGCGGAGGATATCGGTCGGTTCGAAAATTCAGGATGCGGATGGAAAAACAGTGGCATCGTCAGCCGCAAATGAATCGGAATCATCTAACTCCATCGCCGGCGGCTCGCACAAAACTTTCACACAGCAGTTTAATATAGCGGGAGCGCATTTGTGGTCGCCCCAGACACCGTATTTATATACCCTGGTGACGACGGTTAAAGGCGATGACGGCGCAACACTCGATCGGTATGAGACGCCGTTTGGCGTGCGGACTGTGCGCTTCGATCCCGACAAAGGATTTTTTCTCAACGGCAAGCGGTATGAGATTCTGGGGACGTGTAATCATCAGGATCATGCCGGGGTTGGATCGGCCATTCCCGATGCGCTGCAGTATTGGCGGATCGCCAAGCTCAAGGAAATGGGGGCCAACGCTTATCGCACTTCGCACAACCCACCGACGCCGGAGTTGTTGGACGCCTGCGACAAGCTAGGGATGCTGGTGCTGGATGAAACGCGGCGGGCAGGGGCAGATCGAGAAGCACTGGGGCAGTTGCAATCGATGATCGAGCGGGACAAGAACCATCCCTGCGTGTTTGCCTGGTCCATTTGCAATGAAGAGATGCGTGACAATGTACAGGGGGACAACGAGGTGGGAGCGCCCATTGCCAAGGCGATGCAGGATTTAGCACATGGGCTTGACCCTTCGCGGCTGTGTACCTGCGCCATGAACAGCGGATATGGCAGCGGCTTTGCCACGGTCATCGACATCATGGGCTTTAACTATCCAACTCGCGGAAAGCGGCCCATTACTTGTGAAGATGCCCACGCAAAATTCCCAGAAAAACCTTGTATGGGGACCGAGGACGCCAGCACACGCTGTTCGCGCGGGATTTATTCGGAGGACGACGAAGGAAATATCAGCTCGCATTCGCTCGCCAAGGGAACCATCACCGATCCGAAGTTGAAGGCCGCCGGCTACGTGTCGGCTTACGATATTGAGGGAACCTGCACGGCGGAGAAGTGGTGGAATTTTTATTACGACCGCCCGTTTATGTCCGGCTCGTTCGTGTGGACCGGGTTCGATTACCGCGGGGAACCGACGCCGTATAAGTGGCCGTGCACCACATCGCATTTTGGGATCATGGATTTGTGTGGGTTTCCGAAAGATAACTACTGGTATTATCAGGCGTGGTGGACCGATAAGCCGGTGTTGCACGTGTATCCGCATTGGAATTGGACGGGCAAAGAAGGAAAGACCGTCGACGTGTGGGTGCAATCGAACTGCGACGAAGTGGAGCTGTCGTTGAATGGCGAGGTAATTGGCCGGCAGAAGGTTGAGCCGCGGAAGCATTTGGAATGGACCGTGACGTATGCCCCGGGAACGCTGCTGGCCAGAGGATTTAAGCACAGCGTGCAAACAATTGAAGACAAAGTGGAGACGACCGGCGCGGCTTCGCAACTCCGACTGGCTGCGGATCGCACTCAGATCAACGGGAACGGAGAAGATGTTGCGGTAGTGACCGTTGACGTGTCGGACGAACAAGGTCGAAAGGTTCCCACGGCAGACAACATGGTCACGTTTGCAATCAACGGACCGGCAAAGATCATCGGGGTGGGGAATGGAAATCCGTCGTCGCACGAGGCTGACAAGACAAGCGAGAGGTTGCTGTTCAACGGGCTGGCGCAGGTCATTGTGCAATCAGATGTCGGGGCTGGCGAAGTGCATTTGACTGCCAAAGGGAAGGGACTTAAGCCGGCCGTGCTGATGTTGAATGTTACGGCGACAGCACCACGGCCAGCAGTGCCGTAAGGTCGAGGCCCCGCGAAATGGTTGGCCCGGCGATTATTTGTGCAACTGTGAGACTTTTGTGCAAAGCCGTACCAAACACTCTTGTCACTCCGCTACAATGCTGACAGATCCCTAACTGTTACCCGCTCTAGTGGAATAAATAATGACGAACCGCGATTCAACTACACAAAAACGAGTGACCGCACTGGCCCAATTTAAGACTGCTCAGAAGATGCTCGCTGAAGGCCGCGCAGATTTGCTTAAAGCCCAAGACAAAATCGAGCAAGCTCAGAAGATAATCGAGCGAAACGCCGACGTGATCCGTGAAACTTGGGCTGCCGGACGGTCAGCAAGGATATCCAAAAAATAAACCTCCATCCGCAGTTCGCCTGTATCCCAGTTGCCGCTCCTTCCGGCAGTCGCAGAAGAAAACATCACTTTTAAGGCGAATGGGAAGCTGCCTTCTGGTCGCCGGTTGGGCCTGCCGGCAGCAGCACAATTTTTTCGCCCGGCGCCGTGTCGAAAGTCAACGACGGTCCTTGCAGAGTTTCCGCGGCCACGCCATTGCGCTGGAAAGTTATTTTGCTTTCGGGCCACGGATTTTTCAGCCGGCACGGCCCGCCCAGTTGCGAAATGATTTCGACGAATTCGATGTCGTGGTTTTTCACCGACGAACTGACGAGAAATCCGCCGCGCGCCAGCAGCTTAAAAGCGCAATCCCAACTACGCGGCCAAAGGCTGGTAAACACTTCGATTTGCGGTTTGCCATCGTCGGCCATGGAGCTGGCCAGCAATGTGGAGTGAATGCCTATGGCCAGGCCGGCGATGTGCTCGCAATCGATGGCGCCGGGACCTTCACGCAGCCGCAGCCGGTTGCGGAAAATTTGAGCACTGCCGTCGCCTGTGGGATCAATAAAACTTCCCAGCGCGTTGAAGCCGAGGAATTTGGCTTTGAGCTGAGCTTCCGGTTCGTTGGCAGGAATGGCGCCCGGTCCGCCATATACGAACGATCCAAACGGCCGATTGCCGCCGCGGCCTCCCCCGGTTGCCTTGCGGGGGGCATTTTCTGGGGAGCCGTTTGTCGCCGGCGGGTTTGGCGAGTTGCTGCGCTCCGTTTCGGCTGGCCGGCGACCACGGCCGGGATTGGAAGCCGGGGCCAAATGGTCGAGCATCTCCTGCCACTTGCCGCGCAAATCTTCATCGACGCCCAAACGGGTCGAAGCTTTGATGGCCGTGGAAAAGGCAAGTCGCATGCCGGCAATTTCGTTGGGGGTGTCGCCGGTATCCCAGCCGCTTTCGTTGTTGTTCACGTGGTAAATGTGATACTTGTTATCATCGCCCAGCTTCACGTTGGGAAAATTGCGGTAAAACTCGGCTGCGCCCTGAATGATGGGATATGCCCGCTCGCGCAGCCACGTTTGGTCCTGCGTGAATTCGTAGCGATCGTAAAACAGCGCGCCGATTTTGGCCGCGTCGCACAAAATGTGCGTGCAGTGGCCGAAAATGCCGGCATCTTTCGTGGGCACCACGTAATGGCCGTGATCCCAATGCCCGTCGGCCAAAAAATTCCAGCGCGAGTTATGCCGATTTTTGGTTTCGGCCCACCATTGAAATTTTGCAGACCGATTGTCATACGGTTTTTTAACGAGCATCAATTCCTGCAACTCTGCGGCAATATCATCGGGCAGTTTCTCTGGCCCATTGAAAAAAGTGATTTCGGGAATCCACACGCCTTGCGAACCCCATTGCTGCTGCGCCGCCAGCTTGCAGGCATCGAGCATGCCGGAGTAGAGCGAAAACACCGGGTCCAGCAATTCCATGCGATTGGCCGGCATGAGGTTGCTGTAATAGGCATTCGTGTTGGCCCACCAATATTGCGAACCCCAGCGGCGCATATCGCCGTTGGTATACCACAGCATGCCGCCAAAGCGAGGCGGGTAAGCGCCGCGGGAACTGCTGGCCATGAGGTACAAAAAATAGGTGTAATTCGCGGCGACAAAATCGGCCTGGCCATCGGCGCTGTGCATGCTGACGAAGCCGTGGGACCAAAAATCGTGCCACCAGTTTTGGGCGTCGGCGGAGTACGCGGCAAAATCGCTTTGCTCTAGTGGATGGAATTGTGCCAGCGCCAGCGCGGCGGCATCGTCATCCGGCCGCATGCTGGCGGCGCTGGCAATCAGGATGGTGAATTGACCTTTGCCCGGCGCAGCGGAAAGCTGCACGGTCGATTCGTTCAAATACCGCGCCTTCGATGGGCGACCGACCACACGAATGGCGACGGCGGATGCGTCGTAAAAATCGCCTTCGCGAAATTGCTGCGTCAACAGAATGTTGCCATCGCGGATATCCAGTTTGCTAGTGGCGGTTTGTTCCGCGGTGTGATACTCCACGGTGTGGTTTTTGGCCAACTGGAAATTTTTGCCGGTAATGTTTTGAATGGCGTAGCGGAGCATCCGCAGGTCGATATTGATGGCCGCAGGTTGCGGGCGCTGGTCGTCAATTTCCACGGCCATGACATCGTGCAATGGACAAGCCACGATGCGGGCAGTCACGCCGCTGCCTTGGACCGTCATCAGGCCGTCGTACAGAGATAAGTGCTGATGGAACGTCTGGCCGGAAAACACATCGTCGCCGGCGTCGCTTAGGTTGATATCGACATAGCCGCAACCGCTGGCGTAATCGCTGTCTTGCTTGGGAAAACTGGTGGTGTAGCTGTTTTCGGCGAACACATCGTCGCGATTGATTTGAAAGTGCAGGGCCGATAGAGTGGTCCAGACCAGGCTTCCCATGCGGCCGTTGCCAATGGGCTGGCCCTCTTCACTACGCGTGGTGGGCGTGTCGTAATCGAGATCGCCGCCGGTCACGATTGCGCGATAATCAGGTTGCCTGCCAGCGGTGCGCAGTGCCCGCCTAAGCCTGATTCATAGTGCGAATAGCGAGCGGTGACGCTGTGGCTGGCCTCCAATTGCGTGCTGTCAAATATCGTCGAGGTCAAATCGCCGACCGCTGCACTATTGGCCGTAGTGCGCGCGACCGAAAAGACCAGGCCCGCCCCGGTATCGACCGTGTACAAGTTCGTGCTGGTCGTCAGGCCAAAAGCCAACAGATCGTGGCGTTCCAGTTGTTCCACGGCCGTGTGCCGGTTGAAGGGCAATGCTCGGCGCGCGCGTTTTGCCTGATAACGAGTAATAAAACGCCGCGCCATGAACATCCCTCGCTCTGTTCCCGCACGAATCTGTCGGGCAAATTCGCGATCCAGACAACTTAAAGGAGTTGTGCTCTGTCAGTCACACGATTTCGCAACACCACGGCCGCGACTATTATAAGGTGGTATCGCCATAGATGCCACCAAGCTCGGCGGACGGTAGTGTCTTAAGAGTGCGTTGCTGAATTCAAAACCGCTGAAAACAACTCGTCAAAACTCCACAGATGATCGGTGATTCCCGCCATCATGCAAGCCGTCGGGCGCTTCATGCCGCTCTTGCCCGGCTTGCGGGTCCGCCAGCACCAATTGTAGTAGCAGGCGAACATAGCGAAAGCGGCCTCTAGGTTCTCTAGTTTCTTGGAGAAGCACAGCGTCAATCTGTTTAGCCGCTTCATAAAAACCCGTTGCGTGCCATTTAGCCGTTCAACATGCGAAGTAGTTATCGTTCGCTCTTGTCGTGGCCCTATATTGCGCTTGCCAGTGCGGAGGGTTCCAACCATTTCGGACGGCGTGTAAATCATGTTGGCATTCTTGTATTCCTTGATAATCGTGCCGTACTTCACGTAGGGGCCGAAAGCTAGATCGACGGCTTCGGGATAACCAGCGAAACCATCGGTCGAGAGCTGGCACACAATGGGATACTGCCCGATTGCAAACTTGTGGGCATCGCTGGCGTGTGGGTTTGGGAATACTAACCGACCGGCTACGTCCATCATAAAGCGGCGGGCATTGTCGGCCGACCGCTTGCCGAGCATAAATGACGGCATCAATTTGGTTTGCTTATCGATGCAGGTCCAAATATAAACATCGCCAACGTCGTGACGTTCGGCCTTTTCATTGATCGTTAGCCGCGATTGCTTGCGGCCTACCCAAGTCCATTGTTCATCGAATTCTAAATGCGACAATTTCAGGCCGCGCATCTGGGCATCCATAAATCGCTGACAAGCCGTTCCGAAGTGGACAATCAATTTGCAGATTGTGTTGCGGTTGATGCGGGTAACTCGTTCGGTAGCGCGAATCGACATGCCTTCGACCAAGAGGCGGCAAACTTGCTTGGCATCGTCCAACGAGATTCGCATATCGCCCAAAGGTTGCGGCGGCTGAATTGTCCAAGTCTTTCCGCAAAGAATACAGCAGACGCGCGGCGTGCCGTTACGGTTTTTACCGAATCGCTTGGTTTGCTCATGCTTGCAACTTGAAACTACCATTGTCGAGTCGCCTTTTACTGCGGCTCTCGCTAGAATTGGCTTGTCAGAGCAGCCTAGCGAAAGCCTGGTTGTATCTCGCCCTCACGGTTGTTTCAGCAGCCGTGAGGGTTTTTTGTTGGCTTGACTACCAACGTTGAATGTATCATACTGTTTCAGTTCGGCTACGTCAACATGATTTAGTGTGATTATTTCAAAAAAGGTGGAAAGTTATGGCAAAAAAGAAGCAGCACGGTGGCGCGCGGGAAAATTCAGGCAGGGAGCCGATCAATCCTGAAGGGATAACCGATAGAATGACCGTCACGGTGCCTGAGAGCCTTATTAAGCAGCTCGATGCGATAGCCATGCGAAGCAAGTGGAATCGGTCAAAGGCTGTTACAGAGGCAATCCGGGCCTATGTCGCTAAGCGTTAGCGGAGAGGGTGAGAATCGAACTCCCGGCGCGAACCGTCCACTGGCGGGTTATAAATCCGCTGCGCCTCCAAGACGCGGGCCGCTCTCCTATTTAGAGCAGCGCATGATTCGATCCTCCCAATAAAGAAAGCGGGGAGGAGAAAATCCTCCCCGCTTAAAATTGTCTAAACAATTATTCATCGTCATCGATAAACCCCGGGTCTAGTCGTGACGGTTTCGTTTTGAGCGCTCTCGCAATCTTCTCCATTGTAATGTGGGTTGGAACATGCTTTCCGCACTCTAACCTACTCACATGACTTTGTGGAATTCCAGCCTTTTCCGCCAGTTCAGCTTGTGTCATACGCAGCTTTTCCCGGCGTTTTTTGATTTCCAATCCAACCTTTGCACGATATGCATCTAGCCTCGCCCTGACGTTCGGTTGTTCATCGAAAAATTTCGCATTAACTCCGTCTTTCAGGGAATCTGGCAAAAGGATTTCTCGAATAGCCTGATTAACCTTTTCCAATTCCTCCTCGTCGCCGTCCTCCTTGGCTTTCGCATACATTTGGAATAGGTCACACAAGTCATTCGCCGTCTCCTTCGGCAAACTTTCTAGCCATTTTCCTACACGCCTGAGCGCTTGCTTGTATGCGCGCACGGCACTTGTGTCAACCGTCAGCATATTACACCTCCGCATGATGAGTGGTTATGATTTCTCTTAACCTTTCTCCGGCCGAACATAAAAAAAGAGTTGACCAGCGAAATGCCCCTGCCGGTAGAGGCGAAGCCGGTTTCTGAGGATGTATTTAATTGATGGTGAAGCCTGTCCATCGTTTTCCTTCTTATCTGTCATCAAAAGAATGATGTCGCTATCGTCGGTGTCGTGAAAAAAATAAATCCGAATGTTTTTCCTGCCTAATACGCCGCCTTTTTCCTTCAATTCCCAAAATTCTTCAAATGGAGCAATCCGAAGTTGTGTTGTAAACTTACGAGCGCCAAATCCTGTCAATTCTTTCAAATGGTCTTTGATGTGAAGGTATTGGCCATCGGTCAGCACATCTCGACCTTCGCGGATCATAATTGGTAAAATTACAAGTCGCTGCCACGTGACTACCTTTTGTAATTTGCGACGCCCCTGCTTATTCGGCTTGTCCATGTCCGCCTCATAATTATCGGTTTCATTGAGGTCCGTCCCTGAACTTATTATACAACGATATACAACGCCAAGCAAAGCGGCAAATATACAAATTTATACAATTCGCTGCAATCCCCGGTTTCGGCCATTTTTTAGGATTATTCCAGGAAATCAGCCCCCATGCGGATCAAACCCCGCGCCCACCGGACAGGGTACAATGCGGGCATGAAACGGCCACGGTTTAACCTTCGATGGCTCTTACTCGCGATAGCGATTATAAGCCTGCCGATGGCGTGGAGTGCTTACCAGCTTAAATGGATCAGACAGCGGCACCAGTTCCTAGCCGGGCGTGAGGGCACGTCGGACATCCTCGCGCCTTGGTCGCTTCGGATTTTCGGTGAACGAAGCCCCGGAGTGCTAGTTCTTACAAAACACGAAGACCCGGACGAGGCACAATCACTTTTTCCTGAAGTCGGCACCATATTATTTTTCAATGGTGGCCAAGAGGTCCACAACTTGTCGCCCGAAGAACGGAAAAAGTTATTGCAAGAGCAACCGGACGTGCAAAGTAAAGACAAGCAGCCGGCTAGCGGTGGTTTTGGCGGTGGCGGATTCTAGCCCCCATGAAACTCCGCTTCACAATCCGCGATCAGCCAGCAACGCATTCTTAAGACACTACCCGGCGGACGCTTCTATCACAGCATCAATGCCGGAATCTGAAATCATGCACAAATTCATTTTCTTCGTGCCCCTGGTGATTCTCACGGCGGCGGTAGCACCAGCGCCGATTCCGGCGAAAGCGTCCCCAGCCTCCGGGATAACGCAGCTAGCCCTGCAGAAAACGTGTCCGTCAGCATCGACGAAAGCGCGAGCAGTTCGCCGCCTGTAAGCTTAGCGTCGCCGACCACGGCGGCAGAAGTGGCAGCGATTAACAGCACGCCATCCGTAAGCTTGGCACCCCTCGCTCCAGCGGTACCGCTTCTGATTGATCTGCCTATGGCAACGGCTGCAATTCAACCGGCGCCGGCAGACACTCTCCCCGTGATCGCTTCCGACTTACCAAAAACTGCTGCCAAAAAGCCCTCGGCAGATATCTTCACTGCGGACTTATTTCCAGGGGAACAACACGAATCGGAGTTGCCGCAGTCACCGATGTTGTTCGATTCTGTGTCGTCGCCGCGCAGTGCGCAGGCCGCTATCCAAGAACTACCGGCTGACCTGCCGAATCTGCATTTGACGCCAGCGGGGGTCGACCAGGTGTTGCTCGCCTCCGGCGATTACCGCAGCCACCATCTGCACGTGCCCTGCGAAACGGCGCCCGCCCGCGATGAAGTTCTGGCGGAAGAATTACCCTCTCATGTTCTGCCGAAGTGGTCCCAAGTTTAACTTGCTGGTCACCCAGAAGTTCCGGCCTGATACACGCCTTGCCGGTCACATCGCCCCCAAAATGACTTCCTGGCAACTTCTGCCGATGGATCGCAAAAAGAGCGGGCGAAGGGACTCGAACCCTCGACATCCAGCTTGGGAAGCTAGCGCTCTACCAACTGAGCTACGCCCGCACACAAGGAGGTTGCAAAAAATTCCTGGCAAAAACGGATTATCATTTCCGCGGCGAAAAATTGCAACCAGCAGAAATAACTCTGTCTGAAACTGTATCGAGATTATTCCAACTCGTCGGCATCCTCTTCGGGCGTTTTGGCCGATTGAATCAGGCCGAACAGCTTTGCCAGGTTGTCGCTCTCTTCGTCGAATTCGACCACCAGCATGAGCGGAGCGTCGGCGCCGACTTTCTCAATCTGTCGATGTAGTTTCTCCAGGCCGTAAACCACCGCCTGTTGACCGGAGCTGCGATCTAAAATCACGACGACTTCCGCCCTTTGTATCAGCAGCTTGCCCGAGTGCGTCGGTAATGTTCCGGTGGTATCGAACAAATCTTCAATTGCAATTCGGATGGACTCCCCCATGTTTCAATTTTACACCACCGAATTGCCAGACCGAAACTGTCGGGAATCGTGCGAATTGTCCCACGACCGTGGCTTGGCCCTGATGGCTTTGGTATGCTGGCGTGTGAATGCCGGATGGTGTCGTGTCTGTCGGCGGCAAACTGCCGGCATTTGCCTTGCGGTTTTGCCATGGCCGAAGCCAGCCGGCGACAGCTCAGCAGGCGGAATCGCAAAACGGCAAACCGGGCCTCGTAGCTCAGTGGATAGAGCGAGTGTTTCCTAAACGTAAAAATGGCCGGCCAAATTTGCCCAGTTTTTCTGGTCAAATCGGGCATTAGAGGGGTGCTTGAGCGGTGAATCGTGTGCTTTGCAGCGCCGCGAAGAGACTTGCAGATGGTTGTCGCGACAACCTGATGTCCTGAAACCATAGTCATTTATGGACCGGACTGCAAAGTTGGCTTGTATGGAATCAGACGTTCACTCGCCAGCGATTTTAGATGGAAGTCAGACGATTGTCAAAGATTGGCAACTACACCCGCTACGACAACTTTCGGTTGTCGCGACAACTGGTGTAGAAATCCGTCCGATGAGCTAAGAGCGCCTATGCAGCGTCACCCGCATTTATCAGTTCAACACCGCAGATGTAGGTCTGCGCCATCGTGAGCATCGCAGGCTGGTCGATCGTGACCGGGTAGATCGCCGCTGGTCGGGCGATGATTTCCCGTTCGCAAGCACCATGCGCAATGGTGAAGATGTCGGCGCTACTAAGCTCAGCGGCAAAGATTGTTGGATCAACGATCGAATAGCATCACCCGGCAGTCAAATCCTCAATGGACCAAGGATTTAATTTGCCGAGCATGATCGCCCACATGCATTTCGGGCCATTGATGCTAACGGGCAGCCGCTAAGCGGAAGATCACTTTCTTTGGCTCACGGCAACACACGGCGGGTCGAGCAATTTATTCCAATATTACCGACCGTATCGATTCCGTCGATTCCGTTCCTGCCCGTTGTGCCGGACTTATCGACGACGAAAAAATAAAAGCTGTCTAAATGTTGAAACTGACTGGGGGAATGCTTCACATGCGCGACGGAAAAGCGATTTCCTATATAGAAGGATAGAGTGCCCCCCCGACGAGCCGCCTTTCAATCGGCCGGACGCCGCTCTCGGCGATCACTAGGCTTTCGCGATCCGATCGCCCGTATAAACCGTTCCGGTGAATCGAAAGATTATGTTGAAAGAGTGTTTTTACCGGAATAACCCGCAAATTGGACCAGATTCTCCGAGTATTTTGACTATTACAGCGTCAAACTCACCTGATTCGCTGTACGCGAGCGACGGAAAAGCAATGTCCTATATGGAGGGCATAAGTGTCCCTCTGACGAGCCGCCTTTCAATTGGCCGACGCCGCTCTCGGCGTGTAACCGCCCTCGCGTCTCGAAGTACAAACAGTGAAGTCTGCAAAGAATCGGACTCACTGCTCCGTTTACAGCGTCAGCCGAATTTCTCGGCTGGCGGCACCTTTCAAGATTGGAGTCGAACGCATGGACAGCAGAAAATGGTGGACACCGCCGGAAATTGCCAAAGCACTAAAAGTGAGCAGAGAGAAGGTCCTCGGCTGGATCAGGTCGCAGAAACTGCAAGCTACCAATGTGAGCAACGGCCATCAGCCGCGCTGGCGTGTCCGCGACGATGACTTGGTGAACTTTCTAGCGGCACGCCGAGCGACTCCGTTGCCACGATCAAGGGTAATTACAGAGTCCAGCCCATACGCGGTTGCAGTCTGAAAACAAAGGGGCGGCAGTAGCGGCAAGCAGTCACCAGCAACCGGCACCATGAGGTGGTGCAATTTGCTGCACGCTATCGTCATCTTCGATTCCTGAAAGCGCATGACTTCCTTGCCTATTATTCCGGCAGTCGTTCGCTGAAGTGTCTTACTTTCGTCGATCCGTATCCGCATCGAAGACGGACGGTTTCTCGACGCGCAACATGCCTCTGCGGCTCCCCAATGGAATGCGATGACGTTGGCATTCGTGATCCAATTCTCAATGCCAACATTCGGAGGTTTCTGATGATAAGCTCATGTAATACCTTGCCAACTGGCCTAGCACATTGCCGACGGCACCAGCCACGGGAGAAATTAGCACAGGCGGAGGCAATGAGAGTGACTTCGCTCATGCCGGCACGCTTGTTCAAGCAGTTACAAATGAAAGTCAATACAATTGGACAGTCGAGGTCGATTTCTATGGCGACTATCTGATAAACGACCGGGGGATCGCTCGAACCGAACACGGTTTGATCGGCGCAGCATCGAATTTACCGATGTCAGCCTATATGTATGACCCGCTTTATGTGTATTGGAACAGCGGGAACGCACTGCTCGATCCCTATTCGGAAATCGGAGGATCGTCGCACTTGATTAATGCCGATACGACAGGCAACTTCAGTGTCAATGTCATCATTTCTGATCCGTCTGGCCATCAAAATGTCGAAACTTTTTTTAGGCCACTCAATACGGATATGGCTATTGGTCTTAACGCTGGTCAAGTGACCAATCAATACGTTTCAATTCTTCAATCTGAAACCAATTTTGTCGAGCAGACCGTCGACAACAATAGTGGCCTGACATTTGACCAGTTTGATATTTCCCGAGTGCTTGCTCTGTCGACGTATACCTATTTTTCAGAAACCGATGAAGCTCAGACAGTCGCCAACAACTTGTTTCAAACAATTCGAGGTTATGGGAACCCGACCTTGGCAGTCGCGAGTTGTAGTCAATCGCTTGAGACTGTCAATGATTCGCGGCAACTTCCAAATCTGCCACAGAACTTGACCATCAGCGTTCCATTAATCGGCGACGATCCGATATCCATCAATCCGGACGCGCACAACAAGCAGCAGAGCTTTGCCTTGATTGCTATCAGCTTTTCTTCCTTAGAAAGCGAACTCTGGCAGCAATTGGCCAACAATGATGCCTATTCAACTGTCCGCGGACTCCAATTAGCAAACGAAGTTGGAGTAACTGTCACCGCGATGACTCAGTCTAATTGGAATCAAGCTACGTGGAAGAGCGCGCTGACAGCGGGTGAGCAAAGTGCGATCCAAACCGCGTTCACCGATGGCGCGTCGGAAATCATAACGCCAGAAAATGATTACAAACTGGGGGGCCTCGACTGGGTTGGATTTTACGCTGTAACTTTGAATCAAGGAAACGTTACGGTTGGGATTCATGCGGTCATTGCCGATCAAAACGGCGATAGTTATTTAGGCGGCGCGACGAACATCTTTACCACTCCTGCTGATCCGCAATCTGCGCCGGGACAAACTTTTATCGGTCCCAATTCGACCGCTGCAAGTGCCGGTGTGGTGAATGGCGCCAATGGAGCGCTCTTGCTGAATGTAACCGACATTAATGTTCCGACGGCGGGCCTCGCCCTCACCTTTTCCCGCCACTACGACTCGACTACCAAGGGCCAAACCAACCTAAGCAATACTCTCACTCTCGGAGACAGTTGGTGGGGCACCTATGCTGATCGTGTTTCCGCAGGAAGTGGCACTTCAATCAATTGGACAAATGGCGATGGAGTTGTCCTTAACTTCACTAACCCGAGCTCCGGTCTATACCAGAATCCGGTTGCGGTTTTCGGTGAATTTCGGAAAAACAGCGATGGTACTTACCAGTTCACCGACAAGAATGGACTGACCTACAAATTCAGAAGCCTTACTGGCTCCAATCCTGGTGTTCTATTTGAGATTCGTGATCTGCATGGAAACGAATTGGTAATTACTCCGAATGGAAATGGCCTGCCCAGTACTGTTCAGTCCAAACCGGCGGGCTCCGCCAGTAGTGTTGCACAACTTACTTTTAGCTATGGGACGAATTCGCAGTTAACCAAAATCGAGGTTGACACGGCAACCACCACGCGAACTTGGACATACTCTGTAGCTGTTGTAAACTCGACTAACGACGAGCTTAACGAGGTCACGAGTCCCACCGATCCTACCAGCGGCGATACTCTCGAATATGCCTACACTTACATTGCTTCACCCGTGCCAAATGCAACGCCAGCATTTTTGCTTTTTTAGTCGGACGTTACCGATGCGAATGCCTCGACCGGTTCTTTAGACATGGGGCGTGAACAATACAAGTATTATCCCAATGCTCGGGTATTTCAAACGACCGACCCCACTGATGCCGTACAAACGTATGCGTACGATACTTTTGGTAGCAAAACGTCGGCTAGGCGCCTCGCCGACCAGCGCAACCACATCGACATACGATTCGATGAATCGGTTGATAAGCCAAACACAAACCGATCTTACCGGTCAACTATTGCCGCGCACTACTCAATATGCCTACGATCCCAACGGCAATCTAATTATGCAGGAGCTCGATTCAGATGATTCCACGGGAACGCCACTCATTGCTTTATCACATACCGAATACAGTTACGACAACTTGAACCGGCAGACCGAATCTCGCGATTACGACATGAGCTATGGCAGCGGCAGCAATAGTGGCAATACCAATCCACCCGCGCCATCATCAACGCCATATCCATCCCCAACGCCTTATTACAGTCACACGCTTTTCACTTACGATATTGCCAGCAATTTACTCACTTACACCGACTCTGCAGGGCCTGGTCAGGGCGGCCGTGAAACTCAGTACACTTACGACAGCTTAAACCGGCTGACCGACGAACTGCAAATCGACCCGACCACTCACGATCCACTAGCTGAATCAGGTTATCAATATGATGCCGACGGCAATTTGCTGTCCAGCACTCAGCTAATGTTGAGCACCGCACCGGATCGTATCACGAGCTACACGTACGACGCGCTCGGCCGCCAGCTGACAATGACCGACCCCTTGGGAAATGTCACGTCGTTCGGCTACGACGCCTTGGGCAATCTGCTGACAAGCACCGATCCACTGGGACAGACTACCTCGTACACCTACGACAATCTAGGTCGGCAAACGAGCATTGCCGATCCACAAGACGGCGTGACATCCACTACTTACGGTTACGATGCCGATGGTAATTTTCAGGTCGCTGTGGCAGAGCCATACACCAATTCGCAAGGACAACACACCAATTCGACAACCTATACCTACGACCAGCGGAACCAACTAATTGCTGAAACAGAGTCGGGCGTCTATGTGTCCGGTTCGAATTCTACTCTAGCGGCTGCAACGTACACCTATGATCAGCAAGGTAGCCTGCTGACATCTACGGATCTTAACTGGACAACGATCCACTACCAGAACGATGCCTTCGGCCGCAACACACAACAGCAATGGACAAACCCGAATGGGACGTCGGAAACTATTACCTATTCTTATGCCCCTGACGATCAAGTCTTAACGGCCACTGACATTCGCGGCACGGGTTCTGCCCAGGTCACCAGCCAATACACGTACAACTACAATTTGGACGCCTTAAGAAGTCTAGACAAGACAACGTTTACGCTCACCGACAGTGCCAACCCCAATGGCGTTACCACCACCCTTGCTAATAATTACGCGCCCAATAACGATCTATCACAAACCGCGGTTACCGGCAGTAACAACACTGCACCTTACACACTGAGCTATCAATATGACGGAATGGGCCGTGAACAAACCGTCACCCAATCCGCCACCAACGGGGCGGTGGCCACAGAACGAGTCGATTTCACGTACGATTCTGCCAGCGAACTGCAAACAGTCACACGCTCGGCCAATGCAACCGGAACGCAGGTCGTCGATACCACCACGTACAATTACGATCAAAACGGCAACCTACTAAGCCTGGTCGATGTTCAAGGAAACCACTCGTCACTAGCCAGTTATGCCTTCACCTATGATGCCGACAATCGTCTTACTAGCGAAACTAACAATGTTCATCCACAAGAAAACGTTTCCTACGCGTATGACAATAATGGTCAGTTAACAGGGGCAACGTCCCAAACGAATGATGAATCGTACTCATACGATTCCAATGGCAATCGAACCGGCAGCGGCATTACAATCGGCGCGCAAAACGAAATCACCAACGATGGAACTTATACCTATAAATACGACAACAACGGGAACCGCATTCAGCAGATCAGCGGCTCCGACGGTACGGTGATCAATTACGCATATGATGCCCGCAACCGGCTGATTTCGGTGAACTATTATGCCAACCTTACGGACGCTGATGCCAATAACGGCCAAGGACAAAATCCAACCAAAACCGTCATCTACGCTTACGATGCTTTTAACAACCGGGTGTTGGAAACCGTTACTACAAGCGGCAGCACAACCGGTCAGCAATTTGTTTACAACGGCGATCAGTTATTGCTGACTCGCAGCAATTCAACCGGCGCCGTGCAAGATCGTTACCTGTGGGGGCCAGGTGTTGACGAAATTCTGGCCGACGAACAAGTTAGTTCGCAATCTGCTCCAGGCATCACCTACTGGCAACTGACCGACAATGTCGGCAGCGTGCGCGACATTGCCACCTACAATCCCAGCACCGGCCTGACCGGCGTGGTCGATCACATCGTGTATGATTCGTTTGGCAATATTCTCAGTGATTCGTCTTCTCAAAACAGCAATCCGATCAATCATGCTATCGGCTTCACCGGCCAGCAGATAGATTCAGCCACTGGCTTGGATTACTTCAAGGCGCGTTATTACGATCCTCACACCGGGCAATTCATCAGCACCGACCCGGCCAACGCCGACATTAATACCTATCGCTATGCCGGCAACAGCCCGACGAACTTTATCGATCCCTCCGGGCTAGATGATGGCGAGGATGAGGGGGACGGTGAAGATGAAGGTCTGGGCGGGGGTGAAAGTGAAGGGGAAGGAAACAGCGATATCGGTGGCAGAGGTACTAGCGGAGAGTTGGAGGACAACGAGACTGGCAGCAATGGTTTCGCCGGTGCCAGCACTGAAGAAATCGATGGCACCAGCCAAGATAATTCCAGTTTCAACAGTGGCAGCTTCAATTCCACATTCCAAATTGACCAGACGATTGCAGAGTTCGGTACAGACAACTCTTCGCTTGGCTGGCTGGGCACTTATGGCCAGCCCTCGACAATCTCGACCAGCCAAATGCTGCCGTCGAAGCTTGATGTCAATGCGCAAACAAACAGCGGCGATGGTTTTAACCCAAATTGGATATCCGACGGTTTCGGCGCACCGGAGTCGGTCTTGAGCGGATCGCCGCACGCCAACGAGGCTCTCGATAACGCACGAACTCTGATATATGCTCAGATTTCTATAAGCCAGAATAAAAGTGTCATTAACAGCCTAAACGCGGCTTCGGTCGAATGGGAGCAGGCCCATCCTGGGGGCGAACGCGGAACGTTTCCGTTCACCTTGGAAGAGCCGGATAATCTTGGACAAAGCCTTGATTTATATGGCGCCAATGCAAGGCTATCCGTACTCCAAGATCGCCTAATTCAACTTCTGAATACCCAATATGTCAACGTCTACTATCCGTCGTTCAACGCCGGCTCGTCGAGCATCCCAAATGTCCTGCCCAATGCTTTTGGCGCCGATATTGTCGGCAGTTTGCGCACGGTTGAGAACCGTTCTCTGCCTCTGGAGAATCCCGCGATCCAAAGTGACACAGCGTTCTTCAATGCCACGGTTTTGGTACCGAGCATTGGCGAAGCGGCATTCAACGGTGCCAGATCTTTGTTTGGCAAGCTGTTAAGCATCGATGAATTGGAAACTGCTGCCGCAAGTAGCAATCCGCTGAATATCTTGAATCCAGAGTTTACTCCCCAGGTCACCTCACAGGGACTAGCACGAGTAGAACAACATTTGTCGCAATTTGATTTCGCTCCTAATGATGCTATGTTCGCTCGCTTGAAAGTTGGTCAAACGACGGCGCATGACATCAACTTCTACATGCACGAGCTAACGGAATCGCAAATTATGGAGCAGACACGGGGTGTCTACAATGAACTTTACGATTGGCAGCGAGCGGCTCATCTTGATACTCTGCAATGGCAAGGGATTCCATATGAACCGGGGTATGAATCTCAACTTTATCACCCTTCCGTAATCAATCAGTTCCGCGAGGAATTCAACCCAGCAGCATGGCCGAAATGAATTACTTTACAAAATGGTACGATGACATAATGCGACGTAAGTCTCGGACGCTTACGGTGAGCGTTTCAGTAGAGGGACTGCATCAGCGTCATGTTGGCCCAAGCATTCAAGTTGCTAGGCTGGAGTTAGTTGCAGAGCCATCGACATCCTTTGAGGTCGTAATTGGCCGTGATGTAAATCTGGATAACGAAGCAGCTCAGTCATTCTTGGACGCTGCACTTTATGGTTTACTTGATGTCCTACTTGTCTTCGAGGTTTATCCACTCCGCGATGTGCGAATAACTATTACTCGACTGCAGATCGACCCCGTCTCTTCCTCGCAAATGGCATTTCGCCTTGCTGGTCGTGACGCTGGAACAAAAATCATGGCGGAGATCAAGCGTGGGTCGGAGTAGAAACGCTGTATGCTTCAATGCACCTGGCTCGGATGGATCGCAGCGTACAATGACGGCCATGAACCGACTACGTTACCTGCTTGCCGCATTGCTGCTGGCCTCAACGGCCACGTTAAGCGCCAACTCGCGTCTGGAATTTTCGCTATTTGGTGCTGGATGCAAGCAGGTCGATTGCAGCGTAACTGATGCACAGCGTAGAGATTCGAGCGGGTGTAGCGATACGACTGCGGCGGAGTGTTTTGTTGCCGCAAGTACTGGCCAGCAACTGAGCACGATTCGCCTAACTCAACCTGGGGAAACATTTATCCGTTATGAAAGCGGCAATCCGGCATTTAGTCGTGTTATGTCGAACGGTGGCCTGCGGCCTGGCACTTTCACTGCTCCTGCAAGTGAGGGTATTCAACCGCAGGGATTACTTAACGAACTCTACAACCTGCCGAGTCCACAGATTCCGCGAACCAATTATTTCATAATTAGGCCACCCGAGGGCACTCCGGTTATTGGTCCAGGTCCGGTGATGGGCGGCTCGGGTAATGAAGTTCACTTTTTGTTCGGTGCGCCACCGGGTAGCGCTGGCCCAAGACTTCCTGTACCTTCTGGAGGATGAAGATGTTAGCTCTATCAAATAAGTGGGCACCCGTTCTCCTCTCAGAACCTGAGACAGGAATGAATTTTCAAGTAACGTCAGTTTATCTGACTGATGGCAGAAAGTTCGATCAGGTCGTGATTGCAGGGGGATACATAACGAAGATTGGCGAAAGTACAGATATTCCCTTTCAAGAAGAGGAGATTGCGAAGATCGTCGTAAATCACGGTCGATAACGACAACGTACCGACTACGCTATCGGGTCGTTCCTTGAACAGGCAGGAGTCAAATTGGCGCAACCGAAACGGTTGTCGCTGAAATGATCCGTAAATCGCGACTGAGAAGGAAAGTCGCGGGTGTAGAAAAGGGGGTAGTTGCGGGTGTAGAGTTGTCGTATCGGTTGTCGTGCGACTACACCCGCGATGAAAAACCCCGTTTTTTCCGAATAAGCCCCCGTAGCTCAGAGGATAGAGCGAGTGTTTCCTAAACACTAGGCCGCAGGTTCAAGTCCTGCCGGGGGCATTGAAGTGGCAATCTCGCTGATCACTACCGCCCTGCGCTCGGCTGACGCCCGTCAGCCGTGCTCGGTTGCTGGTTCAAGTCCTGCCGGGGGCATTGAAGTAGTACTTACCGATAATTGCCATTGGCCGAGCGTCCCCGGTTTTTGCGCGAGCCTGGCGCGGCGGTTTTGCGTAAATGGCGAAGATTTCGCGAAGTTGTGCGGCGCGCCAGCGAAGTTTTCTCCTGGCCGGGGTTGCAATTCCGCCCGTTTCGGGCAAAATGTTGGATTCGCTGCCGGGACCGGATGCTTCAGGGCGCCGGCCAGAAGCAGCAACTTATTCCTAGTATTGGATTTGTGGCCGACGCAAAGCCTTGCGTCATGGCATCGCAGGAATGATTGCATTTCCTGCGACATCGCCGCCGCCACAGGACAAAAAACATGGCTGAAACATTGCAAGCAGACGCCCGAGATTCTAGCGGGAAACGAAACTCCAAGCGGTTACGCGCGGTCGGCAAGGTGCCGGCGGTGTTGTACGGACACGGCCAAAAGACGGTCAGCTTGGCAATCCCCTCGGAGCAAATTTCCGCTGCCGTGCGGCACGGCTCCCGCGTCGTCAAGCTGAAGGGCGCCGCCAACGACAGCGCGCTCATTCGCGAATTGCAGTACGATACGTTCGGGCTGGAAATTCTGCATGTCGATTTTGCCCGCGTGTCTGAACACGAACGGGTGCGCGTGGAAGTGCCGCTGGAGATTCGTGGCCAGGCGGCAGGCATTAAAGAAGGGGGCGTGATCGAGCATTTAATTCACACCGTCGAAATCGAATGTCCCGTGAGCTCCATTCCTGACAAGGTGGTCATCAACGTGGCCGCGCTGAAGCTGGATGACTCGATGACGGTGGGCCAGGCGACCCTGCCAGAAGGGGCGAAAATTGTTTCCGGGGCCGATGAAATTGCCGTTCAATGCTTGAAGCCGAAGTCTGAGGAAGATGAAGGTGCTGCGGAAGCTGCCGCCGAAGGCACTGTGGAACCCGAATTGATTCGCAAGGAAAAACCAGCGGAAGACGAGGAAGAGAAAGAATAGCGATCAAGCTTGCTTGTGCGCCGCGGCAAGCCACGCCGGTGGTCTTCGCGGCGACCTGGGCAATTGTCGCTTTGAACCCCGAACCCGAAACACTGCCTGTTGTGAAACTTGTCGTGGGGTTGGGCAACCCCGGCCGGAAATACGAGGGCACTCGCCACAATGTTGGCTTTGCAGTGCTCGGCGAATTGGTGCGGCGGCATCGCTGCCCACGGCCAAAGACAAACTTTCAAGGAGAAATTACCGAGGCGGAATTTAACGGCCAAAAGATACTGCTCTTATGGCCGCATACGTTTATGAACCTGAGCGGCAGCAGCGTGTTGGCCGCCCGAGATTTTTATAAAGTAGAAACCGCGGAAGTGTTGATTGTTTGCGACGATTTCAACCTGCCGTTAGGCAAGTTGCGATTTCGCGGCGAAGGCTCGTCGGGCGGGCAAAAAGGCTTGGCTGACGTGCTTGAGCGGTTGGGAACCCAGGCGGTTCCCCGACTGCGAATTGGCGTGGGGCCGGCGCCGCCAAACTGGGATCCGGCCGATTTTGTATTATCTCGGTTTACGAAAGAAGAATTGCCAATCATCGAAATCACGTTAAGTCGCGCCGCTGATGCGGTGCAGGATTGGATCAGCGACGGAATTGCAAATTGCATGAACAAATATAACGCTTAAGAAGATGTCTATCGCGCCCTGGTGTTTGTCATCAAATATAAGAATGGCAGGTCGCCAGACATCAGATAGCCAGCCACCAACACACAAGGAGTTTCTCTTGTCTCAGCACGTTTACGAAGGCATGTTCATTCTCGATTCCAATCGCTATGCCCGCGATGCTGCCGGCACGGTGTCGCAAATTCCCGGCGCGGTGGAGCAATTCGGCGGTAAGGTGTTGGCCAGCCGCCTGTGGGAAGAACGCCGCTTGGCGTATCCCATTAAGGGACATCGCAAGGGAACCTATTGGCTCACGTACTTCCAACTCGATGGCGATCAACTCCACAACCTGACGCGGCAATTTCAATTGAACGAAGCCGTGCTGCGCAACCTGCTGCTCAAAATCGATTCGCGAATTGCCGACGCCATGGTGCAGCACGCCTTAACCGGCGGCGGACCTATGGCGGAGCGCAAGCCTAAGCCGGAACCGGAAGTCAAAGCACCCGTGGAAGCAGTAGTCGAAGAAATCAGCGGCGAGGAAGCGGAATAATTGTCTTTCCGTCGACGATGTGTTAACCTAACGCCAGGCACGATACGTTTGTTCAGACGGAGCCCAGGGCTCAGGAGGGCCAGATGGCCAGTTTCAACCGCGTTATTTTGGTCGGCAATCTTACCCGTGATCCGGAATTGCGATACATTCCTAGCGGCACGGCGGTGACCGATGTCGGCTTGGCAGTGAACGACCGCCGCAAAAACGCGCAGGGAGAATGGGTCGATGAAACCACGTTCGTCGATGTCACATTGTGGGGACGCACGGCGGAAGTGGCCAGCGAATACCTTAACAAAGGCTCGCCCGTGTTGATCGAAGGGCGACTGAAGCTCGACACGTGGGAAAAGGAAGGCAAAAAGCAATCGAAGCTTCGTGTCGTTGGGGAGCGCATGCAAATGCTTGGCGCCAAAGGGCAAGGAAGTGGGGGTCCCGGCAAAGCCGCCGCACGGCCAGGTCGCGAATCTGCCCCGGCGGCCGAAGAATTTAGTGCCGCAGAAGTTGGCGGTTACGAAGGTGGCGGAGAACCCGGCGGTCCGCCCGATCTCCCGTTTTAACGAATATTCAATGGTCATTCCCGCTTGATGGTCAAGCCACTAATCGGGCTTTGTGAATTTTTAAACCCAGGATTTTGCGATGCCGACAACCAAAGCCAGTGCGAAACACAAACCTCGCCGCAAGCACGCAAGAGATAAACGCTTGCAGCGCGGGCAACATGGGGGCATCGAATTGTTGCTGATTCAATCGGTCGATCACCTCGGCAAGCAGGGTGAAGTGGTTGAAGTGAAGCGCGGCTACGCCATGAACTATTTGCTGCCGCAAGGCTTGGCCACCGTAGCGAACGACCATCACAAGCGCATGGTCGAAAAGCACAAGGCCAAGCTGTTGCAAATTCAGCATGAGCGTTTGGCCGGCCTGCGGCAACTGGCCGATCGCATTGGCGCCCAAAGCGTAACGATTGAAGCCAACGCCAATGATGAAGGGCACTTATACGGCTCAGTGGGCGCACCGGAAATTGTTCGCGCGCTCAAGCAGCAGGAAATTACGGTCACGTCCGACCAGGTCCGGCTAAAAGGACCGCTCAAGGAGCTGGGCTTGTACACCGTGGAGGTGCATTTAGGCCAAGAGATTGAAGCCCAGCTGAAAGTGTGGGTTGTGCCGACGGTCGGCGATGCGGAAGGCGAAATCAAGCCGGAAGCAAAGGAAGGGGGGGCCAAAGCGTCCGATTCGAAGGAATCCAAATCCGCCGAAGCAAAGTCGTCTGGCAAAAAGACCGCGGCCAAAGGTGCAGACAAGCAATAAGGCCGACATAAGCAACAAGGCCCAGATAAGCAGTAAGTCGCAATAAATTGCGGGCATGCCAATCGTTTGGCCGCGGGATTTATCCGCGTTGGTTTGCGGTCGTTTTGCAGCAGGGAGGACTCGCTCATGGCCACGGTCGATCGCAAAGCCAACCCCAAGCCGCGCAAGCCCCCGGTCACTTCCGAAATTCTCGATCGCCAGCCGCCGCGCAGCCTGGAAGCGGAAAAAGCAGTGCTGGGCAGCATTCTATTGTTGCCGTACGTGTGCGACGACGTGGCTTTAGTGATTCGCCCCGACGATTTCTACGACGATGCCAACCGCTGCATCTTTCAGCATTTTTTGGATTTGCAAAATCTGTCGCGGCAAATCGACATGGCCCTGTTGGTTGAGCGGCTCCGCACGGCGGGTGAGTACGAAAAAATCGGCGGCGCCGGCTACCTGGCCGAAATTGCGCGCAGCGTGCCCACTGCCGCCAATGCCGTGCACTATGCCGAGATTGTCCGCGACAAGGCATTGCTGCGCGGTCTGATTGGTTCCAGCACGGAAATTTTGCGCGACGCTTACGAAGACGGCTCCGATCCACGCGAGCAACTCAATCGAGCGGAGCAAAAAATCTTTGCCATCCTCAGCGAAGGGCAAACCAGCAGCGTGGTTAGCGCCCACGATTTAATTCATGAGGCCATGCTGCGGATCGAGCAGCGCGAAAAAGGGGAGCATAAGGTTGCCGGAGTCGATTGCGGATTTCCCGGCATCGATGAGCTTACCGGCGGCCTGCACAATGGCGAGCTCATTATTATTGCCGCCCGGCCGAGCATGGGAAAAACCGCCTTTGCGCTGAACTTGGCGGAATATGCGGCGACGGAATTGAAAGTTCCTTCGCTAGTGTGCAGCCTGGAAATGTCGGCAATTGAGCTGGCCGATCGGTTGCTTTGTTCGTCGGCCAGGGTTGATTCGCACCGCTTGCGCAACGGCCGGGCCACCGTCGACGAGCGCAAAAAGCTCATCGAAGCGGCGGCGGTGCTCACGCAATCGCCGTTGTTTTTAGACGACAGCCCCAGCCGCACGGTGTTGGAAATTAACGCCGTGGCCCGCAGGTTGCGGAGAACGCAAAAGCTGGGACTAATTGTGATCGATTATTTGCAACTCGTGGAGCCCGACAATCCGAAAGACAATCGTCAGGAACAAGTGGCGCGCATCGCTCGGCGGTTGAAAGGCATGGCCCGCGAGTTGGATGTGCCCGTCGTTTGCCTGGCCCAGCTCAACCGGCAGGCGGAGCAAACGGGCGATCATTTGCCGCGGCTCAGCCATTTGCGCGAATCGGGCGCCATTGAGCAAGATGCGGACGTGGTCATGTTCGTTCACCGGGAGGAATATTACCTCACGCCGGAGGAGCGGGAAAAGGAAAAGCAAGACGGTAACCCGCGCGGTCTGTTGGGCGGGGCACAAATCATCATCTCCAAACAGCGCAATGGCCCTACCGGCGAAGTCAAACTGCATTGGAAGCACGAATTTACACGCTTCGAAACGCTGACGCAAAAGCCCTACGAAGATTTCGAGCAATTCGCTCCCAGCAGCGAGCCGTTTTAATTGAGAACGGTCGCACCCACGTTTGCCTTCTGAGGGAGTTAGCGAGCGTTGCAGCACCCTCAGCCTGCCCTCTGCCAAAGGGCAAGCGTTTGACAAAGCTTTTTCACTTTAGCTTATAGCACAGCAGTGCGTCTTGCTCGCGCAAATACAGCTTGCCGTCGGCGATTACCGGATGCGACCAGCTTGGCTGTTCAACGCCGGGAATTTTGAACGTGCCGTACACTTTGTAGCCGGCAGGCGAAGCGCCGATCAGCGCCATCGTGCCGTCTTCATAGCGGAAGTACAGTCGGCCGTCGGCGTAGGCCACTGCGGCAGAGCCTTCGCCCGGTCCGCGCTGATCGCCACCCCAGATCACATGACCAGTTTTCCAATCGAGACAAATCGGCAGCCCCATTTTCTGTCCATGCCCGGCGTACAGGTAACCGTTGACCAGCACCATGCCGCCGTGGTGGTTTTGAAACGTGCGGCTGGGAATTTCGTATACCGGCTGCGCTTCGATCCCGCCGCCGGGCGTGGCCACCAATTTCAATTGCACTGCGCCGGAATCGTAGGCGGCCGAAGCAAACACGTTGTCGTCGTGCACGATTGGCGTGGAAATGTTCGCCACGGGATTGGCAATTTTGTTGTAGCCCCACAAATATTTACCATCGGGCGAAAAGCCAACTAGCCCGCGGCCTACGAACTGCACGTATTGTTTTTTGTTCGCGGCGTGGGAAATGACGATCGACGAATAGCCGGCGCCATCGTTTCCCTTTTTCGTCATTTCCGCTTGAGCTGCTTTCGGAATGCCACAGCGCCAAATTTCGGCTCCTGTTTTTTTATTCAAGGCGACAAGCAGCGCATCCTGGCCGCCGGGAGTGCAAATCAACTGGTCGCCATCGATCAGCGGCGATTCGCTATACCCCCAGCCCGACATCATGCGGCCGCCGAAATCTAGGGGCAAGTTCTTGTGCCAAACGATGGCGCCGGTGGCTGCATTCAGACAGTCCAAATCACCATGGGAGCCCAGCGCATAAACCAAATCGCCATCGGCCGTAGGCGTGCAGCGCGGGCCGCCATATCCGCCGTTTTCGGCAGTGTCGCCAATGGGGGTGCACCATAGCGGTTTGCCGCGCTGGTTGGCATCCAATGCCAGAACGGTTTCCTTGTTATCGCGCTGGCCCATCGTGTAAATGCGGCCATTTTGGAGCGAAACGCCGGCGAAACCGGGCCCCAAACCCGCGGCCTTCCAAGCCAGTTCGGGCCCGCCTTCGGGCCATTGTTGGAGCAGGCCGGTTTCGGACGAAATGCCGTCCCGGTTAGGTCCCTGCCATTGCGGCCAATCACTGGTAGTGACCGGCAGGTCAGCAGCCAGAGTTCCCATGGATGGCGTGAAAACGGCCAGCGGCACAGAAACGAGAACGAATATGGCAACGGTTTTCACGCTCGAACTCCTTAGGGGTTACAAGGGGGAACAATCGGGCCAACACTGGCCTGGCGGGATAGAAAACCGATCGCTGGGAAAAAAGCCATCGATTTTCAGGATGTAAATGTGATTGTAAAGCATTCAGGTTAATAGGTTTACGCACTAAACAGCAGCGATGGATGCCCTACCCCCTTGCAGTGCTAGCATAGTTCGGTACCCTAGTTCTTCTCACCGGAAAACTTGCCGCCGGGTGTGCAGCTTTGCGTGAGTTAAGAAACGTTCGCAAAGCATGCACCATGGTGGCAACCCGCCGCAACATTCGAGTCACGGATGCCCCTCGCTGGGAAAGGCTCGTTTATTGCTCCACGTTGTTTTTTAAGCGAAGCCCGGTTTGCCGGGAACCCCAGGAGGAGGAATCGCCATGCTCTCAAAGTTCGCAATTCAGACGGTTTTCGCAGTTATTGGCCTGTTCGTCAGCAGTTCGCTGGCAATTGCCTTGGCAAACGATGCTGATCTGCCGGCGCAATCCACGCAGAAACAGCCCGCTTCGTCCCAGACAGATTCAGCCAAATCGTCGGCCAAGTCGACCGACGCCGGAAATGTCAAAATTCCCAAGCTATACGAAGTCGAGCAGCAGATGATCCAGCAAACGAACTCCCAGCGAGCCAAATACGGCCTGCCGCCGCTGTTGGTCGATCAAAGTCTGGAGAAAACCGCACGAACCCATACCATTTGGATGACCAATAACCGCACATTGCAGCACTCGACGGATAACATCGGCGAGAATATTGCCATGGGGCAACGAACGACCGACGAAGCAGTTAGCGATTGGATGGCCAGCCCTGGCCACCGCGCCAATATTTTGAATACCTCCTACAAGCGCACTGGCGTGGCGGCATATCGCACGCCGGATGGCACCATTTATTGGTGCCAACAGTTTTTGCCGTAGGGCCTATTGCTCAGCGATAAGTCCCTCGTGGAACCAATGGAAAAGCCCCGGGAGTAATCCCGGGGCTTTCTTCCCCCCCGCCCACGAGTCCCTCGAGTGCCTTAGGGCAATTCTTTGATCTCGATGTTTTTGAACTCCACTTCCATCTTCTGGCCGGCGTGGAGTTGCAGCCCCAGGATGCCTTCTTTCGGCGTTTTGTCTCCCTCGGGCTCGGTGTAATCGATGGTGGTATAGCCGTTGATTTCCTGCTTGATGTGCGGGCCATCGGCGGTAATCACGTAATGGGCCCACTCGCCAGGCGTGTAATGCTGCTTGACTTCGTCTTCTTTCACGTCGGCAACAATGATGCGTCCTTTTTCCTCGTGCAAAATGCCGGTGTAGCGCTTATCGGCCATGTCGGCCTGGTAGCCTTTGCAATCGAACTCGGGCAATTCGACGCTGCGAAACTGAATGCCGCTGTTGTGGTTGCGGAGCTTGAAATCGGCCTTCAGCACAAAATTTTTGTACGGCTTGTCGCTGATGAGAAATGAATTGTGCTTGATTTGCTTGTCGTCGGTTGTGCCGACAATAACACCATCGGTTACTTTCCATAGGTCCGGATCACCGTGCCAGCCGGTCAAATCTTTCCCGTTGAACAGCGAAACGAATTGATCTTTGTCGGCCTTGCTTTGAGCACTGTCGGCCTTGCTTTGAGCGGTGTCGAGCTTGGCTTGAGCAATGGCTGCGGTCGCTGTCGGAGCGTCAGCCGCAAAAGTGCCTGACGCCAGGTACAAAACACTCGCGAGAACCACCAAGAGCCAAGCGCATGGCAATTTCATAGACTACTGCTCGCGGCCGGAGGAAGTGTATTCGCCAAATGACCCATCGTCGAATTGGGTGTCATTGTAGCGTCGAGTGCCGGCAATTTCCAACAATTTTTTGCTCCAGGCGGAATTGCGTTCCGCCTAGCCGGCCGTGGTGGGGCGATCGATGGGCGAGGAGGAACCGGCGCCGTGTCCGTTTTGACCAACATTTTCCCCAGGGCTGGCCGGAGCATGCGGTTCGACACGGTTGCTTTCGACGCCATTGCCATTGCCGTTTTCGATTTCCTCTTCGCCCCGCTTCCAACGTCGGCCTGCCAATTGCGGCTCGAAATTGGGCTGGCCGGCCAGGCGCGCTATTTCGCGCAGGAGCTGTTTAGTGATTTCCTCCATCACCCCGGCTTCTTTTTCACGACCGTAATATTGCGACAGATCGATCGGCTGGCCGATTTTCACTCGGACATGGGCCCGCATTTTCAGCGGCCCCAAGGGGGTGCCGTCGTAAGGCGAGCCGGTAATAAATACGGGAATAACCGGTACGCGCGCCTTTAACGCCACCAGTGCGGCGCCGGGGCGCCCGGGAAGCAACAGCTTGTCGGTTTCGTTGATGCGTCCTTCAAGAAACATTCCGACCAGTCCGCCTTGTTGCGCCAGGCGGATCGCTAGCTTGGTGGCGGCAGTGTCGATGCCGCCGCGTCCCACCGGAATGACCTGCAACAAGATCCGCAGTAAATATCCCAATCCAGGAATTTCGCAGTATTCGCGGGCGACCATCCAATACACCACGCGCCGGACACACGTTTGAATGAAAGACGGATCGACCCCGCTGCGGTGGTTCGACACAATGACGGCCCCCACGCCTTCTTGCTGGGGAAGCGAGCCTTCGACGCGGGTTCCCCACAGGAGCCGTGCAATCAAATAATTGACCAGCCACAGCAGCGTTTGTCCGAACGTCAACTGCGAGCGCCGCCACCAAAGAAGCATGGCCGCCAATCCCGCAACGAAGAGCACGGTCAAGATAGAACCGGCGAGCAAGTTGGTGGCGTCGGCAAGCAGGATGTGGAACATTGTTTTCAACCGCCCGGCCAACCGTTACCGCTGGCTTGTGCCCGTTGGTTCTGAACTCAAATCAAGGAATTCAGATGCTTTACAATGCGGCCCACTATAATCGTAGGCGCCAATTCTGGCGATGGCAGCCCTGATTTTGCAAACCACCTGAATTCTCAGTCGGGTTGCCTATAATGTTGGGCACACAAATCCCAGACTTCAATTCCTTAGCGTCCCACACCGCCTATGCTCCTTGGCGTTATCAGTGATACCCACGGCCAGGTGCCAAACGCCCGCTCGGCCGTGCACATGTTGGAAAGCCTGGGCGTGGAAGCAGTGTTGCACTGCGGCGACATTGGCTCGGCGGAGATTGTGCCGCTGCTGGCAAAGTGGCCCACATATTATGTATTTGGCAATGTGGATGGCGAGGTGGCCGCGGAGCTACGAGCGGCAATTCAGCAAGCCGGCCAAACATGCTTGGAACGCTTCGGCTCGCTGGAGTTGGGCGGCGTGAAAATTGCCCTCTTGCATGGCGACGATTCGCGCCTCCTGGAGCAAACCATTGCCCAGGGGAAGCATGCATTGGTTTGCCATGGCCATACCCATGTTCCACGCTGGGAGCAGGTGGGCTCGACCAGGGTGCTCAATCCCGGAGCCGTGCATCGGGCAAATCCGCACACCATTGCCGTGGTGGAGCTGCCCAAGCTACAGGCGGAGTTTTTCTCCGTGTAAGCGAGTGGTTTGGATTCCGGGGGCTCGGCGGCCTCGACCCCGGCCACCCAGCCGCCGCCGACCAAACATTGGGTGGCTGGGGTCGAACGAAGTGAGCCCCCAGTGCCGCCGCCACAGCTCTCAGCCGGCAAGCCGCGTAATGTGTTCCGCTTCAATCGCGGCAATTTCATCTCCACGGAAACGGTACTGCATGAGATACGCATCTTCGGGCGTGTCTTCGTAAAACGACCGCAGCACACTGACGGCTTTGAAGCCGCGGGAGCGAAAAAATAATTGCGCTGCCAAATTCGTCTCGCGGATTTCCAGCAGAATGCGATGGCGACGCTGCGTGGAAAGCTTGCCCACTAGCTTGGCCACCATTTGACCGCCGACGCCAAAGCGGCGGTACCGCAGGCAGACGGCAAAATTGAGAATGTGCAGCCGCGATTTGTGGAGCTCATAAATCATGAAGCCGACAACGCGATCGTTGTGCTCGGCCACCATGCCAATGCAGTTCCGCTGCCGCAAGCAACGGAGAAAATCATTTTCGCACCAAGGGAACTCGAAGCTGGCGCTTTCGATTGCCAGGGCTTCGGGCATGTCGCGCCGGATCATCCAGCGAATGTGGACTTTCAAAGCCTGCTTCAGATCGGAGCTCATCGAGGGCCTCCTTCCTTGTCGGCCTGTCGTTTTGCCGCCGCCGGCAGATTGCTGCCGGCATTGTTCCCTCTTTCACGGCGATCGCGGTCCGGCGGAAATGGACCGACGGACATCGATTGGGTTCAGCGTGGGGCAAAAGTTAGCAAATCGGGCGCTGCGTGCCAAGACGAAC